>JAUVCD010000432.1 GCA_030590865.1 Myxococcales bacterium
GGCGAGCCCAGAGGATGCGCTATGGGGTCTCGAAGGCGCCGAGATCCGGGGCCGCCCCGTGGTACGGCAGGCCGACGTTCACACCGGCGTCCACGGCGTCGCTGTCGGGCGCGAGGCGAAGGAAGTCGGTGTAGAGGTGGGTCGGGTCGAGGCTCGAGAAGTCTGCGTCCGACAGGTCGGTGCCGAGATTCCAACTGTTGAACTGGTCGTCCACTTCGGTGGTGATGTAGTGGTCGGTCGCCCCGTACTCCAGGTTGTTCTTCAGGACATGGGCGAGGCTGTGAGCATCGAATCCCGTCACGCTGTCGTAAGCGACGTTGTTGTAGACGGTGTTTGGAAGATTGCCTGTTCCGGTATTGCTGGCGTAGCCCCTCGAGCGGTTCGAGTAGGCGATGCAGTTTTCCACGAGGTTCCCTCCGCCGCTGGTCCCACCGCCCAGCTTGAACCCGTTGCCGTTGCCCTCTGGACCGAGACCGTTGTCCCGGGCGACGGAGAATCGGATGGTGTTGTTCACCGACTCCCACAGATCGATCCCGTCATCCGAGTTCTGCACTGCCAGACAGTACTCGAAGACGTTGTCTTGACCCGAGCCCACGGCGAAGCCGTCGGCGTTCTCGCCGCCCAGGTCCTCGTCGAAGTTGTCCGATGAGGTCATGTAGGTAAATCGCACTCTCTCGATTCCGCTTGCGCCACTGCCCGACCGGAAGTTGTCATGGGTCCAAATATTGGTGAAGTGGTGATCGGAAGATCCCTGGGCGGCCAAACCGGGACCTATCGAATATCGAATCTCGAAGTTCTGGAAGATGTTCCAGTTTGCGTAGGAGATGGTGAGGAGGCCCGTGAGGACCGTCCCGCCCGTGCCGTCCAGGATGGCGAACTCGCCGGGGTAGGAGCGCCAGGTGATGGGCGCCGTCTCGGTCCCCATCGAGTAGTTGTTGGGGTTCGATCCGGCAGCGCCGATCCTGCTGTATTGCGGGAAGGAATACACGCCTCCGCGGACGTACACTCGATCGCCGGCCTGCACCTGCTGGTTGGCATGGTTGAAAGTCGCCCAGGGCGTTTCAATGCTCAGGCCGTCGTTCGTGTCCGACCCGTCCACCGAGATGACGTAGGTCTCGCCGCCGTAGGGATTCGGCGCTTCCGGATCGTCGTAGGCGCCCCGGGCGGGGTGGTAGCCGGGCGCCGTGTCCAGATCGATGCAGGTGCTGCCGCAATCACCGTCGCAGAAGACCTCATTCGCGTAGCAGGGCAGGGCACAGTCACTGACACACCGGCCCGTGCTGTCGATGTGGTCCCCGGCGGTGCAGGCAATCCCATCGTCGCAAGGCGTGGCGGTGCCTCCGCCGAATCCGCCGCCGGCCGTGTTCGCTCCACCGGCACCGCCGGTGCCCCCAGTGCCACCGTTGCCGCCTGTCGGCTGCGGTCTGGTGTCGTCAGAGTCGTTGCCACAGCCAACCGCGACCGCCACTAAAAAGAACGCCGCCCAGCCCCCTGCAAGCACGCGCATCATGGATTGCTGGTAGCCGGCCGCACGCCAGAAGTGAAGCCCCCTGACCCATGGCCTCGCCCGGCCGCTGTTTGGGTGGGAGTGCAAGATGGCGGTGCTGGCACTGGCAGTGGGCTTGCGGTGCACCTACGACATCGGGCCCCACGCAGACGACAGCGGCAACATCGAATACACCGAGGTCGTGCTTCCGTGATCTCCGGATGCCGCCGCCGTCCTGGCAATCTATCCTCTAAAGCGACAAACGGTTTGACGTCTGCGAACCTTTTGTCGCTCTAGAGGCCTCGGTTCGTAGGATTGCGAGGACAGTGCTACCCTACGTGCACCTTGGCTGGAGTGAAGCGAGGGCCCGAGCGGGTCATCGGCCGGTATGCCCTGCATGGCGAGATCGCCTCCGGTGGCATGGCTACGGTGCACCTCGGACGCCTGCTCGGGCAGGTGGGCTTCTCCCGCACGGTCGCAGTCAAGCGATTGCACGCACATTTCGCCAAGGACCCCGAGTTCGTCTCCATGTTCCTCGACGAGGCGCGGCTCGCCGGACGCATTCAGCACCCGAACGTCGTCTCCACGCTGGACGTGGTCGCAACCGAGGGCGAGCTGTTCCTCGTCATGGAGTACGTGCATGGCGAGTCGCTCTCGATCCTCTTGCGCCGGCAGCGCAAGAGTGGCGAGCCGATGCCACCTGCAATCGTGGCGAGCATCCTGTGCGGAGCACTCCACGGCCTTCACGCGGCCCACGAGGCCCGCGACGAGCGTGGCCAGCCGCTCGGAATCGTCCACCGCGACGTGTCGCCGCAAAACATCATGGTCGGGCTCGACGGCGTGGCGCGGGTGCTCGACTTCGGCGTGGCCATGGCGGTCGGCCGACTGCAGACCACGCGGGAAGGCCAGGTCAAGGGCAAGCTCGCCTACATGGCTCCCGAGCAGCTTCACGGCGGCAAAGTGGACCGTCGCGTCGACGTCTACGCGGCGGCGGTCGTGCTCTGGGAGGCGTTCGCTGGCCGGGCGCTGTTCCACGGTGACAACGAGGGGATGGTCATCACTCAGGTGCTCTCAGGTGCCACGGAGCCACCGTCACACTACGGTTCGAAGCTGGTGGAGTCCGTCGATGCCATCGTGATGCGCGGTCTCGCGCTCGATCCCGAGGCTCGGTGGGCGAGCGCACGGGAGCTCGCCGTGGCCTTGGAGGACGCACTCGGGGTAGCCTCGCCGCGGCGGGTAGGCGAGTGGATCGAGGCGGTCGCAAGCAAGCCGCTCGCCGAGCGCGCCAGGCTCGTCGAGGACATCGAGAGCACCTCCTCTGGGCCGCTGGATGCCGCAGAGCTCGCCTCAGTGCGTGGGCTGCACGCAGCGGAGGCAGCCGACAGTCCCGGCGATCCTGAGGCCGAGGCGCCTACAACCATATCCGACACGGGGCACCGCAGACCGGCCGCTGCCACAGTCGAGCTGGCGCCGTCCTCCCTGCCATCCGACTCGAGCTCCGACCTGTCGAGCATCTCGGTGGTGAAACCCCGGCTCGCAGGTTCACTCGCGAGCCCGAGCGCCAAGCTCGCCGTCGCGCTCGGCGTCTTCGCCCTAGTCGGGCTCGTGGCGCTCTTGGTCGGGCTTGGGGCGGGCGAAAGCTCGCCTGCGGCTCCGGCGACCGATGTGGACAGTACCGGCCACCACGACGGCTCAGAGACGCCGCTCACCACCGCGGAGCCGTCCGCGCCAAAGCCCGCAGGCACGAGCCCGGAGCCGACGCAAAGCGCGACCGCGCAGGCCGTGCCCTCCGCCGCGAGTGCGGCGGACGCGGGCCGAGCCAAGCCAGCGCCAGTAGCCAAGCCTCGGCGGCCGAGTGCCAAGCCGACGTCGCGTCCGCCCATCCGGTTCACCAAGCCTGACTGACAGCACCCGCTCGCTGCTGCCGGCTACTTCCCCCACCGTGCCGGGCGGGGTATCGTGCCAGTCAACCATGAGCGCAAGATGGATGTGGTCGTTCAGCGTGGCGACGCTTGTGTGGCTCGGCGCTCCGGATGGGCGTGCCCAGCCACAGCCGACCGCTGGGGAAGCGCAGCGCACGGCGCTTTTCGAGGAAGGGTTGCACCTCGCCGAGGCGGGGCGCTGGGCGGAGGCGGTCGAGCGGTTTCAGCGCGTGGTGGCGATTCGTTCGGCGCCGCGAGCGCGGTTCACGCTGGGCCAAGCCGAGGAGAAGAGCGGTCGTCTCGCCAGCGCGAAGGCGAGCTACGCCCTTTCGCTCGAGGAGGCGCGCCAGACGGGAGACGAGGAGGCGGCCGGTGCGGCAGGCGCGGCGCTGGCGGCCATCGAACGACGGGTGCCGAGGCTCGTCGTGCAGCTACCGCCGGGCGTGGCGGGCGCACAGACGAGCGTGGACGGGCGGCACGTAGAGCTGTCGGACCAAGGCATGGAGCTGGATCCAGGGGAGCACCGAGTGGTGGTGCGTGCGCCGGGACACAAGCCGTTCGACCAGGCTGTTGCGACGTCGGAAGGCAGGACGACGGAGCTCAGGGTGCAGCTCGAGCCGGAGCTGAAGGCGGCTGAAAAAGCGAGTAGTGCCGAGGCAGCTGTGCCGCGCGCGAATGTCTCCGACGATCCTGGGCTGAACGAAGACCCTTGGGGCCCGCCGGCAGGAGCCTGGATACTCGGCACGGCGGGGCTCGCTGCAACGGCAGGGGGCGCCGTGCTCTACGTCATCGGCCAAGGCGCCTACGACGAGGCAGCAGCGGCATGCTCGGAAGCCGGGTGCGCAGCGCCCGGGAACGCGGACGACGGCAACGCCGCGCGGGGGCAGATGATCGCCGGCGACGTGGTGCTCGGCGTGGGGCTGGGCGCGCTCGCTGGGGCGGCAGTCTGGTGGGCGGTATCCGCCGGGCAAGCGCCTACCGAGCCGGCGCGCCCGCGGCTCGGGCTCGCGGTGAACAGCAACGGGCTCGCCGTAACCGTGGGGGGACAGCTGTGAAGCACTGGAGCTGTGTGGCCGTACTCGCCGTGGCGCTGGGCAGTGGGTGCATTCCGGCGGAGCTCGCCGTGCTCGCCGGCTCGGATGGCGGCAGCGGAGCGACGGGTGGCAGCGGAGGAGCGGGCGGCAGCGGCGGAGCGGGTGGCAGCGGAGCGACGGGTGGCAGCGGAGGAGCGGGCGGCGGAGGAACGGGCGGCAGCGTGTCTTCCATTCCAAGCTGCAACGGGCTCGCCGACAACTGCGGCCCTGGCGCCAACGAGGACTGCTGCACGAGCCTGACGGTCCCGGGCGGCACGTACTTCCGGAGCTACGACGGCATCTACTTCACCGACAATGGCAACCCGGCGATGGTGTCGAGCTTCGCGCTCGACCGCTTCGAGGTGACCGTGGGCCGCTTCCGCGCCTTCGTCGCTGCCAGCATGGGGACCCAAGCCAATCCGCCCAGTTCGGGCGATGGCGCTCATCTGCTCATCGCTGGCAGCGGCTGGAAGTCCGATTGGAATGCCTCACTGCCGGCGGACACGACGGCGCTCATCTCGGTCCTGAAGTGTCACTCTACCAATCAGACCTGGACCGATACGGCTGGCGCCAACGAGACGCTGCCCATCAACTGCGTCGACTGGTACGAGGCCTTCGCTTTCTGTGCCTGGGACGAAGGTCGCCTGCCCACCGAAGCCGAGTGGAACCGCGCGGCCGCTGGCGGCGAAGAGCAGCGCTATTACCCGTGGTCGGCGCCCTACCCACCGGGCTCGACGACCATCGACCCGACCTACGCCGTCTATGGTTGCACCGGTGACGGCTCGTTGGAGGATGACTGCGCCTTCACCGATATCCTGACAGTGGGAGCGCGCTCGCCCAAGGGCGACGGCCGCTGGGGCCAGGCCGACCTGAGCGGCAACATGTATGAGTGGAACCTGGACTGGTACAACGTCAGCTATCTGAATCCATGCGACAATTGCGCCAACCTGACCGCCGCCACCACCCGGGTCAAACGGGGCGGCAACTACGACAGCCACGCGGGCAGCGTGCGCGTTGGGATCCACAATGAGGACGACCCGAACGTCCCTGACGACGACATCGGGCTGCGTTGCGCGAGGCCCCCCGTGCCCGCGATAGACTAGGCGAGGCGAGACCGTGGTGGGCGGCCGTAGCACCTCGGAAGCACCTCGGAAGCACGAACTTGGGCCCTGCCGATCCCCACGCTATTCTTCGCCGGTGGAACGACAGATCAGAGGAAGCGTCCTAAACACTTGGTTGAAGTACGTCCACCGCCAGTGGGGCGCCGGTGGGCTCAGCCAGTGCATCCGGTCTCTCAGCGTCCGTGAAGGCAAATTCAAGGACAGCAAGATGTATGACTACGTCCTGGTCGAAGAGCTCACTCGGTGGATCAGCTCTGAGAAGGGCATGAAGTACGTGAGGGCTGGTGGAGCCTTCCACGTGACCAATCTCGGGATGTTCGCATTCATCGTGAAGTTCCTGAACATCAAGACGATCGCCAAGCGAGGTGCCACGACCTTCGGGCAACTCTACAGCTTCGGCAAAGCTGAATACGATCTGTCGCCGCGTGATGGGCTGGTCGCACAGATTCACGACGTCAGCACCGTCGAGGAGGTGTGCGAGGTGTGGATCGGTGTCCTCGAAGGGATGCTTCAGGTCACCAAGACGAAGGGGACGGTCACCAAGACGAAGTGCCGCCTCAAGGGCGACGACTTCTGCGAGTACGTCGTCAAGTACGACTAGAACCCGCAGCCCATGCCCTGCGATCGGAGCGGCGGCAGCGCCAAGGTCGACACCTGCCAGATAGGGTAAGATCGGAGCATGTCACGAGCCACTGCCATCGCCTGCGCCATCACCCTGGCCGCCCTCTTCGGCTGCAGCACTGACACGGTGGAGGGACAACCCACCAGCTCCGGCGGAAACAGCGCCGGCGGCGGCACCCAGGGAGGTGGCGGCAGCGGCGGCTTCACCACCAGCACCAGCACCAGCGGCACCGGCGGACTGGGTGGCAACTTCGGCATCGGCGGCTTCACGCCCACACCGGTCCGTGAGCTGCCTGGCCTCAACAGCATCACCTTCCACGAACGCACGGGAGGAACCGCGCCGGTCCCCTACGAGTTCACCGTCAACGGTTCGGAGCTGACCGTCCGGCTCGACGACCCGCTGACCGAGCAAAGCCACGACATCCCCGGCGCCTCCACCGAGTACTACGACGTCTATTACTCGGACGAGGACGGCGTCTTCGACATCGATGGCAGCTACCTGACCATCTCGGGGGTCTTCGAGCACGCCCTGCCTGCAGGCGGTGGCCTCAACCTGGCCGAGATCGGGCTCAACTTCAGCGACACCAGCACCGAATATGGCAACTATGTGGCGAGCTACGTCGTGCTCGGTGACAACTCGGCTGAAGCCAACGTGGGCCACTGCATCGACAGTGATCTGCAAACCCACACAACCATGGGCAACACCGTCGGAGCCAGCGAGCGGTTACGCCTCACGCTGGGCTTCGAGTCCACCTCGGGTCCGCCGCCCCGCTAGCCCAAGCGGCAGGGAGCACTCGAGCTCGCCTGCGCCCCTTTCTGCTCAGCGCCCCAGCGCCCGTTTCATCAGCGGCACGACGTCCGCAGGTTGATCGGCGACGGCGATGCCAGCTTCGGCGAAGGCCTCGAGCTTGCTCTCGATGGAGCCCCGGCCAGCGGCCACGATGGCGCCCGCATGGCCCATGCGCTTGTCTTTGGGCGCGTTGCGCCCAGCGAGGAACGCCACCACCGGCTTGGTCACCCGCTTTTCGGCAACGAGGGCAGCCGCATCCTCCTCCATGGTGCCACCAATCTCACCGACTAGTGCAATGGCACTGGTCGAGCTGTCCGCCTCGAAGCTCAACAGCATCTGAGCGAAGGTGGTGGCCACGATGGGATCGCCACCGACTCCGACACAGGTCGATTGCCCCATGCCGGCACGGCTCAAGCGGCTGACGATCTCATAGGTGAGCGTGCCGCTCCGCGAGGCCACCCCGACTGGACCATCGCGAAAGTAGCGTTGCGGGAGAAAGCCGATCTTGCAGCTCACCGCCGGGCAGATCATCCCCGGCGTGTTGGGACCCACGACCTGGGCGTCGAGCGCTTCGGCGTGCTCGACGATAGCCATGGTGTCGTGCAAGGGCACGTGCTCGGGCACCATGACCAGCAACTTGATGCCGGCGTCCAGGGCCTCGAAAGCAGCCTCACGGATCGCATAGGCGGGCACGAAGAGGACCGAGGCGGTAACGCCAGTGTCCTTCACCGCGTCAGCGATGGTGTCGAAGACAGGGACATCCTCCACCCTGCGACCTGCCGCCCCGGGCCGCACACCGGCCACGACCTGGGTGCCATAGTCGCGCATGATGCGAGTGTGCAGGCTCGCTGCCTTGCCGGTGATGCCCTGCACGGCCAGACGAGTGTTCTTGTCGATGAGAGTGGTCATGCTGCACCTCCAGGGCTCGCTGCGCGAACCAGCCGCACGCATTCGGCGATAGCCTGCTCGAGCTCCCGAACCGGTGTGATCCCGATCTCCTTCAAGATGGCGTGGCCTTCATCCTCGAAGTTACCCACCATGCGCACCACCATCGGCTGCTCGATGGGGTGCTCGGCCAGGTAAGTGCGAATCCCCTCAGCCAGTCGATCACAGCGGTTGAGGCCTGCGAAGATGTTGACCAGCCAGACCTTGGGTTGCCGGGCGCGACTGAGCAAAGCGAAGGCATCTTGCATGCCCTGTTCG
>JAUVCD010000166.1 GCA_030590865.1 Myxococcales bacterium
GCCTCGTCGATGGGACGTGCGGCAGGAGGCTGGGTGGCCTCCTCAGGGGCCGAGGGCGGTGGCGCCGCCAATGACTCGTTCACAGCCGATGGCGGCGCGGGCAGCACCCGAACCGAGGGGGCCGAACCGCGATCGAGCTGGTGGGTTGCAGGCTGACCCGAGCAACCCAACGCCGGTCCCGCCCACAACACCGCGCCGGCAGCAAGCCGCCCTACGGCGCCGGTCACGCTACCCATCACTGGGCGATGGCGGCGCAACGCCGGAGGGCTCTTCCTCAGATAGCTGTGCGGGAACCGTCGACCCAGGGCTGGCGGTGGTGGGCACACCCGGTTCGGTGGACGCTGGAGCGCGGAGCAGCATGTAAGCCACCAAAGCCGCCACGCCCAGCACCAGGCCGCCGATTAGAGCCATCACCATCCGAGACTTGGACTGGCCAGTGGCGCTCTTTCTCGAGTCATCGAGGCGAGCCGCTGCCAGCGCTACCTCCAAAGCTTGGTTCCGTACGGGCGAGGCACGGCGCGCCTTCTCAGGCGCCTTCTCAGCCGCCTTCTCAGGCGCGGGCGCAGGTGCGGCCTCAGGCTCCTGCTTCGGCGCCGGCGCGGGGCTGGGCGGTTCCTCGGGCAGCTCGAAATCGAGCATATCCAGCGCCACTGTTGCCGCCGGATCGCTGGCCATTTCGGGTGGGGCGCCAGCGGGCTCGCTGGGACCGAGTTGGGCGTCGAGCATCGCCGCCTCCTCGGGGTTGGTCAGCGCGATGGTGGCATCAAGCGCCACTGGAGCGCCGCTCGCTTCGTCCTCAGGCTGGGCGGCCCGCCGCTCATCACTGAGCGGCACCAGCAAGCTCTTGTCGATCTGCCAGTCAGAGCTGTCGGACAGGCAGGACCGCAGCGCTTTCCCCATCTCATCGGCAGTCTGATAGCGGTCGCTGCTCGTCAGCTTCAATGCCCCTTGCACCACCTGGACGAGCTTCGCAGATACCCAAGGCGCAACCTTGGTAGCCGCTGGTGGCGGCTCGGAGCAGATGGTGATGATCAGCTCACCCAAGCCGTCGACTCCTTCGTGGGGCGAGCGGCCGGTGAGCAGCTGGTACATCACGATCCCGAGAGACCAGATGTCGGCACGGTGGTCGATGGTCTTGAGCCCCCGTGCTTGCTCCGGCGACATGTAGAGAGGCGAGCCGAGCATGCTGCCCGTCCGGGTCAGCGACTCACCCCCGGACTCCAGGGCTTGGTCCATCTTGAACTTGGCCACGCCGAAGTCGAGCAGCTTGACGGTCAACTCCCCCGAAGGTCCCTCGGCAAGGAACAGGTTGGCTGGCTTGATGTCCCGATGCACCACGCCGACGCCGTGGGCCTCGGCCAGGCCGATGCAGGTCTGTACGCCGAGAGGCACGGCCAGCTCGGGAGGCAAGGGACCGAGACGCTCCAGCAGCTGCTGGGCGTTCTGACCGTCGAGCAGCTCCATGACCATGTAAGGAAGCCCACTCTTCTCGTCGTGACCTGAGCCGAGCATCTCGACGATGTGGGGCGAGCGTACCTTGGCGGCCGCCTGAGCCTCCCGCGCGAAACGGGCCAATAGCACCTCGTCTTGCGCCACCTCCTCGTCGTTGATCAGCTTGACCGCGACGCGGCGCTCATCGTCCCCAGCTGAATCGCCCTCCCGGACGACCGCCTCGTAGACCGCACCCATACCGCCCTGACCAATGAGCCGCACGATCTCGTATTTGCCGTCGATGAGCTGTCCGATCATTCGAGGTGGGCCCAGGGTAGGCCACGGCACTGAGCCGCGCAACGCCGGCGCCACGACGAGCCCGGAAGGCAGCGGTTGAGTGAGCCGCCCCGCTGTGGCTAACTGCCCAGCAATGGCTGAGCGGCGGGCACACCACGGGCGGAAATTCCGCGACCTCCCCCGGTGGTCCCTCGCCCTCCTGAGCGCGGTGCACGCCTTGGTGTTCGGCTGGGGCGCGGTAGCCTTGCCGTGGCACAGCTGGACCCTGGTCGCCGTCCTGACGGCCATCCACGGGGCACTTCACCTGCTGGTGGCTGGCCTGGCAGCACTCGGTCACCGCTGGCTCGGGTCAGTATGGCGATTCCAATCGGCGGCCACCCTCGCCTACCTCCTCTACCTGGGCTGGGGCTTTCTATCCTCGGCCTGGACCATTCGGTCGATCTATGTGGGACTTGGCCAGGGCATAGCTGCCGCTTTGGTCGGCGCGCTGGCCCTGATCGCTTTGGCCACGCTACCGCTGGCATGCTGGGGAATCGCCGCAACCGGTGGCATCCGGTGGCCTCGCACCATCGGGGCTGCACTGCTGCTGGTGCTGGCTTGCGGGGCGGGCCGCTTGTGGTGGCTGGCGGACCAAGCTCGCGGTGAACCGGTCGTCGATCCCGCAACCATCGCGGCCGTTGAGGCACTGCTCCCCCGGACCCTCAACGGCAGCCGCCTCACAGGCGCCACCACCCGGGCGCCCAGCTTGATGACCAGGGCGCCGGTACGCTGCCCACAGCCACCAGAACGAGGGCTCGTCACGCTGGTGGCGACCTACCTTACCGAGGCTCGGGACGATCGCCAGCCGCAACTCGTGTCCCGCTGTTTTCAGGCAAGCAACGCCGCAACCCTCGAAGCTCTACTCACCCGCGAGCTCGCCGACACGACTCTGACAGGCCCCGTCAAGCTCGACCTGATCAGCCGCCGCATCGAGCTACCAAGCGACGCCCCCCTGGTCGCCAGCCTCACGCTGCGCCCAGGCCTCGATGGCCTCTGCCAGGGCGCCTTGTGCCTGATGCCCTGGCAGTTGATCGCCATCGATGCCTTCACCAGTCACCAGCCTCTGGCCATGGTCCCAGACGCCCGCCTCGGTGCCGCGCCGCAAGCGCTCCGCGACGCCCTCGGAGCGGATCCAGCGGAGGGACTCCAAGCCATCACCACCCACAGCTGGCTGATGAACCCAGGGGGGCAGCTCGTCACTCTGTCTCGAGGGTTGCCACCGGCGATACCGGTCACCTCCGAAACGGTGGCCGAGGCCAGTCGAGCAGCTGAGCGCTTCGTGGCATCGGCACAGCGGGCCAACGGCCGCTTCAGGGTCCTGGTGCATCCCTTTTCCGGACAGCTGGTCGACCAGCCTTTCTCGGTGGGACGCCAAGCAGGGACCACCATGGTGGCGTGCGAGCTTTCACCCCCGAGCCCACGGCTGGCCAAGCTGGTCTCTCGGTCCCTCGCCGCCCTGGCCAAGCTCGAGCAGCGGTGGCCAGCGCTACCGGCGGAAGGTGAGCTCGGCGTAATCGCCAGTCTGGCGGATCGCAAACATCCAACGGTGAGGCTCGGAGCCTCGGCCCTGACCCTGGCCGCCTTGCTCCGGTGTCGCGACCTGACGGGCCGCCACCACGACGCCTGGATCGGACGGCTCGCCCGATTGATGCTCCACCAACAACGGCCCGACGGGAGCTTCCACCACCGGGTGAGCACCACCACCGGCGCACCCACACCAAGCCTGGGAAGCCTCTACGTCGACGGCCAAGCCCTGCTGGCGCTGGTGCTCCTCGAAGGCGTCTCGTCAGGCTACTCCGCCAGTTTTCCAGCCCGACCGGTAGTGCAGGAGGCGGTCGAGCGGGCCATGGACTTCTTCGGGTCCCGCTACTGGGACCTGTTCGTGCGCCAGCTATTCTTCGTCGAGGAGAACTGGCATTGCATTGCAGCCGCCGCTGCCCTCGATCACCACCGACACGACGCCTACGAGCGCTTCTGCCTCGACTACGTGGCGTTCAAACGTCGCTTCATCCATGACGAGCACAGCGGTGCCCACCAAGATTTCTTGGGCGGCTATGGCCTTGCCAACGTCGTGCCCCCTCACAACACCGCCACCGCCGGTCTCGGTGAGGCCCTGGCTGCCGCCGTCCTGATCAAACGGGCCCGCAAATGGGATGTCACCGAGGACAGCAAGGCTTTGCGACTCATCATCGCCTTCTTGCTCCGCAACCAGCGGCGCCTGGAGACCTGCTTTGCGTGCAGCCGTCGTGTCCCGACCGCAGGCGGCTTCAGCGAGCACATGGCCTCACCCCCCATCCGCATCGACTATGTGCAGCACGCCTGGGCTGCCCTGGGCCACGGGGCCCGGGCACTTCACTTGACCGAGAGCTTGGTGACTGTGCCGGCCGGCTCGATGCGGGCGCCGTAGAATCGGTCTTCGCTTTGAACCAACGCAATCGCCGCGCCGTCGTTCGCCAACAGCCCGACGCTCGAGTGGAGATTGGGCAGTCCGGCGTGGTGGGCATCACCGACCAGTACTTGCACTGGCGCCTTGGCTAGCTTGTCCACCGGGGCGAAGCGCATCACCACCGTCTCAGTCAAGCCGGTGAGCGGGGCCTTGCCGCCCACCACGGTCACGTAGAGGACCTTGCCACCTAGGTCGACGAACCGAGGCGCGCCCTTGCGCCCAGCGGTCGTGATCGGCTCGGACAGCTTGCTGTCGCACCCTTTGGGCGTGCAGCGCAGCTGGCCCACTCGTTCGTCGGCGCGCAGCCAGGTCAGAGTGGCCTCGTTCTCTCGACAGTTGAATGCCCGCCACATCGTCTGTGACCAGGGTTTGCTAGCCCCAGGCATCGTGCCCGTGACCGCGCCGTGCCACCTCTTCCCCTTGGAGAACGTCATGGCGGCGGCCCGCTCGGCCGCAGCGCCGGCAGCTGGCTTGGGGTCGGGGCCCACCATCGCCACGGCGATGCCCTGGTCAGTGCGACAGGCCTCGACGTACTTGAGCTCTCGCGGGATGTTGCCTGCCTGATGGAAGTTGCCGAGCGGATGGGCACTGGACTGCACCTTCTGCACCAGCAGGGGTCGGATATTGGGCTTCCCGCGGGCGGCGGCACGCCACAACATCAAACCAGCGCGGTAGCCAATCAAGGTGCCCCCTGGTGGCGCCCGCAGCGCGACCCGTTCCTTCCTCCGGGCACTCTTGCGAATCACTCTCATCTTGTTGACGTCGGCGATGGTCCCATCACCAAAGACATAGGCGGTCTGTTCGAAGGGCAATTTCACCGCATCGCCCGCCACGTTCCACGCCGCTCGCTTGGGATCCCGGTCCCAATACCAAGGAGCGCCATCCCCTTCCCTCGACAAGGGCGTCGCCACGATGGATGGCTCCCGCTCGAGGGCATGACACTCGGCGTGGTCGAGTGCCTGCTTCTGTGACTTAATTTGACAGAACAACGCCTTGTCGCCGCCCCCTCCGACCATGAACAGCGCCGCCTTCCCCGGCACGAGACCGTAGCGCAGCAGGTGACCTCCACTGGTCCCCAGCTCCACCAGTTTGTCCCGCGCTAGAGGCTCGGCTGCCGCCGGCGCCACCGGACCGTCGTCGGGCAGCGGCGGGGCGTCCTTGGGCTGCGGCTCGAGGCCGGCGCTCTTGGCGGCCACCCAAATCTCATCAACGAAAGGCAGCTTGGCATCGCCAGTGAAATAGACGCCTGGGTCAGCGCCGCGCAGCAGGACCAACTTTGAGCGCAGCGTATCGGCTTCCTTGCCAGCATCGAGCGCCTCATCGGCGAGCTTGTTGGCCACATCTCCAGCCAAGTCACCGCAATTCTTGGGCCACTCCGACTTGGCCGCTGCTGGACCGCCGAGCATCAGGGTCAACTCATTGAAGCGCATCCGTAGGGACGGCACCTCACCTTCAGCGAGCGGTGGACCAACCAGGCAGCGCGAGAACCCGCGCCAGCCGAGTTCGATATCAGCTTGGAGGGCCCGCTGGGCCGCTTCGCGTTCAGCCTTCCCGCGATCACAACCGGCAAGCAGCACAAGCACAACCAGGGGCCACGCAATGGAGACAGATCGCATCACAGAACCACTACCGCGGCGCCGGCAAGCCCTCAAGTTTCCGGCAATGGCCCGATGCTGCAGTGCTGGCCAAATGTCCGGCGATGCCGGAATGTTCAGTCGTAGCTCTTGTCGTGCAGGATGCGCCATACCCAGTAGGCAATGCCGGGCTGATCATCAACCTTGCTGAAATCCCAGCCCCGAGCCGTGGCATCCGCCGCGGTGCCGTCCGGATTGCACGGCCGGTCGTAGGTCCGGGTCTCGTAGTCGAAGGGCGTGTAGTCAGGCGTTCCGGTGAAGGCATCGAAGGGCAGCGGCGCCTGGGCGATCGATTCGTTGGGGTAAGGCACCCCCAAGATGGTGACGATCAGCTTGAGCACGCTGGCCGTGTCGTAGTGCCCGTTGCTCACATAACCACGCTTCACCCACGGGGAAGCCATGAACAGCAGCGTTCGATGCACGTCCACATGGTCCGCACCGTTCTGCGGGTCATCTTCGGTGATGATGACCAGCGACTCGGGCCACAGTGGACTGTGGCTGATGGCGTCCACCACCATGCCCGTCGCTTCGTCGTTCACCGCAATCATCACACCAGGATGGGCTTTGCCGGCTGCGCCGCCGTGAGTGTGATCATTGGGCATCACCGCATAGACGAGCGGTGGGAGCTCGCAGAGCGCACGGGCTCGGGCGGCGATGTAGCAGGATTTCTCGATGTCCGGGCGGTTGATCGCCGTCACCAGGCCGGGGTAGCGCGGGTCCAACGGAATGTCGCCCATCCCAACGATCTCACCCATGTTCGCATAGGCCACGCCGGCCCGATCGAAAGCATTGAAGAGTGACCCTTCGGTGGGCTTTCCCTGGTCCGAGATACCGGCCATCGGTGGGCGGGTCCCTCGTCCCCAGGAGGTGAGCCAGGATCGTTCGATGAAATCGGTGGTGCGACCAAAGACCGTCCAGATGTGGCCCTGAATCGACTGCTCCGCATCGGTGTAATAGTTGTCGAAGTTGGTGAACCCCTGGGCGAGCTTCCGCCCGTTGGGAAAGAGCTCAGCCATTTCACCTGGCGCGATGACCAGGCTTGGATCACCATCGGTGTTGGGCAGGTCGCCGAAGACCGTATCGTAGGTCTTGTTCTCGCGAATGATGAAGACCACGTGTTTGATCTGCTCGCTGGGCCCATCCTCAGGGGTGAGCGGCACGGGAAAATCGTAGGTCTCGTCGGGACAGGTCACCTCAGGATAACCCTCGGTGAGCGCCAGCTGGCGCGCGGCTTCAGCCGTGTCCGTCATCGCGGAAAGCTCGGTCGGGGTGGGAACGTCCACATATTGGACGCCACCATGCATCAGCGTGGTGATCGGCCCGTCGCCATAAGGATAGGTCCCCAGGTCGGGTCCGGTGCCCGTCCCTTTGCCTGCCGTCACCACCAGCGATCCATCATCCTGCACCACCACGTCGGTGGGCCACCAGGCGGTGGGGATCCGCCCCGCTGGGACAAGGCCAGCGTCAGAAGCGCTGAGTGAAACGTCAAAGACGGCCAGCGCATTGACCCCCGAGAGGGTCGCGTAGAGCTTGTTGCGCACCCCATCGAAGGCCAGCTCGGTGGGGCCCTGCCCATAGGGCTGCCCCTCTTCGAAAATGTCGATGCTGCCCTTCTGGAGCCAAGCGCTCCGATCGATCACCGTCAGCCGATCCATATCCGAAGAGGCGACCACCATCAGCGTCTCATCGAGGAACGCAATCCCCTCGGGGTTCTTACCCACCTCGAGTGAGCGAGTGACATCCATGGTGGCAGCGTTGATCTCGATCACCGTATCGCTGTCCCAGAGCGTGGCGTAGAGGGTCTCGCCAGCAGGATCGAAGGGGTCCGCCACGAGCTCGAAGACCGACCGGGCGGGAATGTCGATGGTGCCGAGCGAGTCCCCCCAAGTGGGGGCTTCGATCGAGCGAACCTGAAGGTGGGTGGCGGCACCAGAGGGACCGATGATCAGCTGCGTTCCACCCTGGGCCACCGCCAAGGGCCCGGCGTACCAACGAGCCTCACCGTAGGACATGCTGGTGGGACCACCGAGATCGATGTCCCGCGACTCGTCGCGGGTGAGGGTGTGGCCAAGGGTATCCACGTCGAAGGCGTAGACGAAGCCATCGCCGCCACCGGAGGCCAGCGCCGTGTCAGGTGCCAGCCAGGCGATCCCATGAAACAAGGACATGGGCTTGGCAAAGCGCACGTGGGACACCGTGGGATCGGCACTACCCATCAGTGCCTGGATGTCGAGCAACCGCAAGGCGTTGTCTCTGATGCCACCGTCCGACGAGAGAAACAGCGACGTGCCCGCAATGGGCAAGAGGGTCATCGGAAAGGTCCCCTCCAAATCGTCCTCGTCGAGGGCAGCATAGGTGCCCGCCGGCTGGATCACGTGGCCGTTGGGAAGCACCCAAGTCTGGTCCCCTTGAGGTCCCGCCTTCCGGAGCGCCTCCCCTGACGGCGTGGTCGCCGAACAAGCCCCTTCGATCACCTCGGGGGGCTTGCCATCGAAACATCCGCAAGCGTCGGCGTGAGGCACTGCAGCCCAGGGACGCATAGCAGGGCACGGGTAGGGTGTGGCGGGCTCAGCGCAGTCGCTGCAAAAGAACGAGCACGATGCCGGCACCGTGAAGATGAGCTCCTCTGGATCCGTATCGGGCCCGCGGTATTTGGCCGGGCAAGCGTCGACCGGTCCCGTGTCGTCGTCGCCGGCACAGCCCAGGGCAACGATGGGTAGCCCTAACAGCACGGCAAACAGACCTCGGGCTCGGCACAGATTGGCGGTGCGCGCCCGGCGGCTCGTGGCACTCATAACTGGAATCTCCCTTGGCGACCGACTGGTCTCTACGCCTATCCTACCGGACCGCGCTTGTCATCGGTCCTTGGCCAAATCTCGTACACTGGAGCGCCGATGACCGCCCTCTGACAGGATAGTTGTCCCAGGCTTGTTCAGTAACTCTCGAGGCTCGGGGCTCGGAGCTCGACAGGCTCGAGGCTCGAGGGGCTCGACAGGCTCGGTTTTCGGACTCGATTCTCGTTTCACTCGAATCTCGGGACGAGCGCAGGTCGTGCTCGCTTGAGCTTCGGGGCCTCCATCGGTCGCCGGGTTTGCTGCGAGGGCGACTGAACGCTGTGGGCGAGGTCGCCTTCTCGCAAACCCGGCGACCGATGGAGGCCAGATGAAGCACGCATTCGATTACGAAAAGCTCGATTGTTACCAACTCGCCGTGGAAGTGAACCGGTGGTTCTCCCGAGTCGGGTTTCCCCGTGGGCGGTCTCACTTGCGCGACCAAGGGCTGCGGGCTTCCGATTCGGTGGTGTGTAACATCGCCGAGCGGTGCTCCAAGAAGGGCACCGTGGTGGGCAAGAGCAACCTCTTGACGGCCCTCGGGTCAGCCGGCGAATGCTGCGCGGTGCTCGACTGCGTCTCGCTCTCGGGAAGCCTCGAGCAGCAAGAGAAGCTCAGGCGCATCGGCGCCATGCTCTTCAAGCTGAGCAATTGACGTCCAGCGGGCTGCGGGCCGCCAGTCGGCAGCCCGCCTGGGGGTCTGCGGTGGCCCGTGGGCCTACCGGCTACACCTGTTGTGGCTACCTTCGGCGTCCTCCAGTCATGCGGCCATAAGCAGAAGAGTATAGCCCGCACAAACGCCCTATTTAACCGCAGCCAGAATTACCAGAATCGCGTCTTATGCGAAAATGGGGGGGGGGTGCCGAGTGACAGCGGCACCTCCGAAGGGCCATCAAGCAATCGTGAGCTATTTCAATGCCTCGCGACCGCACCAAGAAACCGCCCAACGCATCCCAGGCGAGGGCGACGGCGACCGCCCACTCTGCTCCGGTGGGAGGGTTGTCACTACGCCGATCCTTGGGGGGCTACACCACGACTACCGGCGGGCAGCGTAGCCGTTTCACGGCACATTGGCGGCACGGACGAGAAGGGTAGCCAACACGGCTGGAGGAACGCCCGAACCCTTTGCGCTCAACCGTAAAGTGGGGAGCTCGCCTCCCGACTTTCGCGATGAGCAGCGCGTTGCAATAGGCCTCTCAATTCCATCGTTGCCAATGCAGCGCGCAACACAGTTCTCGTCGTCGCTGGCAACGCCGCCCATTGCGCCATTGACAACCAGTTCACCATGTGAATCACTGATTCAACGTTAATGCGATCAGGGCAGCACTGGCAGAGTGCATACACCGAAAGCCTGACTGTCTCCGTAATGATGACGAGCTACCTGCTTCAGGTACGGCGCAGCTAATGGAAGACGGCACGACCCATCAGGCGAAGCCTCAGGCGCACTCGCGCACTCGCCTAATACTTATGCGGAATGGAGGTGGTCGCCCCGTGACAGCGCACGGCAGAACCAGCACCGAGTTCTGGCGTTGGTACCACGCGAACGTTCCCTTACGACAGCGCAACGAACGATCTTGGGAATCATGATACGATTGTCTTGGGTTGGTAGCTTCATGAAACTTCGACTTCGTGTTTCTCTGGTGGCGTTCTTGATCTCTGCGCTGGGTGGTGCTTCGGCGTGCGGGGAGGACGACGCGACTCCGGCCGGCGAAGGAGGCGGTACGGCGACGGGAGGTATGGGTGGCACTGCCGGGACGGGCGCTGGCGGAGCGAACGGCGGCGGCGGTAGTGGCGCCGGGGGCACTGGCGGCGGCAGTAGTGGGGGTGGCGGCAGTGGCGGTGGCGGGGGAGGCTCGCCGTGTGCCGATGGCCTGTTCGAGCTCGCCACCGACCAGGCGAGCCCCTATGGCATCGCCGTCGACGACACACATGTGTACTGGACCAACAATACGGCAGGGACGGTTCAACGGGTGTCCAAGACCGGAGGTGCGCCTACGCTCATAGCTTCGGGCGAGCAGAATCCACAGTTTGTTGCCCTGGATACAACGCATGTCTATTGGGGCAATGCGTCCCTTGGAGCAACGCCAAATGGCATAAGGCGAGCGGCAAAGACTGGCGGGACAGCCGAAATGGTGGCTGACGTATCTAGTGTACGGGAGCTGGCCGTGGACGATACCCATGTGTATTTCGGGAGCTATGGCAGTGGCTCGCCGGTATCCAAGGTGCCGAAGGCAGGCGGAGCTGTGACCGATCTCGCCACCCCACCTTTTTCGGCGGGCGCAGTCGCCGTGCACGGCGCGGAGCTGTTCTGGGGCAATGTCGGTGGACCAGGCAACAGTGGTGCCATCATGAAGGTGCCAGTTAGCGGCGGCGCGGCCACGACCTTGGTCTCCAACATGGACTCGCCGAGTTTGCTCGCCGTCGACGCGTCGGGCGTCTACTGGTCCGACTCGGGTAGCCCACAAGCGATCATGAGCGTGCCGCTCGGGGGCGGCCAACTGCAGACCCTCGCGGGCGAGTACGCGTTCCACTTCGGCTTCGGCATCGACGAGGACTATGTCTACTACTCTGCCAGCTCCAACGAGCTGAGGCGGCTACCAAAGCTGGGCGGAGCGCCTTGCACGATCGTGGCCGACCAATACGCGGTGTGGACGCTCGCCGTTGACGACACCACCATCTATTGGACGAGGAACACCAGCGGGAACGAAACGGATGGTGCCATCGTGTGCCATCCGAAGGACGCCTGCCCGTAGCGAGGAGCCGCGAGCTGGCAACGGTCATACGACGTGTGCGGCCCCGGCGCGCGGCGTTGGTGCATGAGTGCGGCTTGGTCCTTCACCGCTTCGGTGCCGCGGGCATGGGGAGATCGCCGGGGCGGTCGAATGTTGGTTTGACGCGGGCGCGGGCGCGAGGCGGCGGGCTTTGACCGGCTGTGTGTAGCCTGTCAAACCGAGCTCGACGCCTACCGAACCCGCAACACCGGCTACAACCGCCGCGGCAGCAAGGATAGCCAGCTTCGGTAGCCGCCCTGGGCGTCAACCCAGGACGGGGCGCCGACCGCCCCCTTCCCCCACGCGCTCGCCTGTGCGTCCTGAAAACACGGACCATGACGAAATCGTTGAGGTCCGGCTACGACCAGACCAGGCTGCCCAGCCGTGCTGAATCTCCTCGTATGCCCAATCACGGCCGACACGAACGCCGAGCGACCCCGGGCGTGTGGCTGACTGGCCTTGATCATGAGTACCGGTGGGTGGCGTGATTGGCGGACGCGCAAGGTAGCCACCACAACCCTGCGGTCCGTCACCACCGAGCGGCACACTTTGAGTCACCCCAAGCCGACGCCTCCTCGCGCGGATCGCGTTTCTGGGACCCACAGGTGGACTTGTCGCTCTACGAGGGCTCTCCGGTGTTGGTTCAAGGCGAGTCTCCAGTGCAGCGCGTGCTCGGGGAGATCATGTCATCCTGGGTGGTCACCGTCTTTGGCTTCAATCTCCTGATGACCACACGCGCCAGGTGGGTGGAGCGCATCTTCGGCGGCCTCGACAAGATGTACCTGATCCACCGCCGATCCGGCGTCATCGCGGCGGTGCTGCTGCTCGTTCATTTCGGAACCGTGCCGCGCCATCCGGTGTTCAGCGCCGGCAAGCCGATGGGGTTCGCTGCCATGGCGCTCATCATTCTCGGCATCGCCTTTGCCGCCGCGCCCCTGATGAAGCGGAAGATTCCGTACCACAAGTGGGTGAATGGGCACCGGTTGATGGGGCTGTTCTACGTGGTCGGCATTGCCCACGCGCTGTCTGTGCCGACACTGATCGCCCAACTGCCCATCGTTCGCACTTACGTTTTTGGCATGGCTCTGCTGGGCTGCGCTTCGTGGTTCTATCGGGCGTTTGTCTTCCGACTCGTGCATCGACCAGCGCCGTACACGATCGCCAAAGTGCGCCGCTTCGGTGGCAGCGTCGTCGAGATCTGCATGGCTCCCAAGAAGGCACCGCTCGAACACGAGGCGGGTCAGTTCGTGTTTCTTTCGTTCGACCAACACAGCCCGAAGGAGTCGCATCCGTTCACCATCGCCAGCGCTCCAACGGAAGAAGAGCTGCGCATCGTCATCAAGGCAAGCGGCGACTTCACCAGCGACCTCGTGGCGCAAGTCGACACCGGTGAGCAGGTCCGGGTCGAAGGGCCCTATGGGCACCTCACCCAGGGGCATTTCGGTTCCGGCGAGCAGGTCTGGATCGCTGGAGGCATCGGCATCACTCCGTTTCTCGCGCTAGCGCATTCGCTTGCTGATAGCGGAAAGAAGACCAAGCTGCTTTGGAGCGTCCGCTCCAAGGACGAAGCATACTTCGACGATGAGCTGCGGACGCTCGCCCAAGGATCTGCCACCTTCGATTATGAAATCTGGCAAAGCAATGAGCAGGGCTACCTGTCGGTCGATGGTGCCGGAGGCCGCGAGACGTTTCGGGGCAAGGATGTCATCATCTGCGGCCCCTCCGCCTTCAGAGACAGTCTCATGACGCAACTCGAAAAAGCCGGCACCAAGTCTCGCCAGATCCATAGCGAAGAGTTCGCGTTCCGGTGACCACGAGAGCACCGGGCGTCGGTCCTTCATGTTCTATGCTCAGCCCATCTCAACGACCTCGGCGTCGGCCCTCGTGTCGCCAGCTTGGCCATAGGCCCTGCGACGGCCCCACCCCCAGTCGCCCACCAAGCCCACCACAGCTTCACTCAATGCGCCCGAGGCCGGCCGGGTACCCTTGGGGCTGCCTGGTTGGCCTGAGGGCCTTGAGCAAAGAGCTGTCACTCGGCACCGCCCCCCATTTTTCGCATAAGGTGCGATTCTGGCAATTCTAGCTGCGGTCAAATAGGGCGTTTGTGTGGGCCATACTCTCGTGGGCGGAAACCTGCTGCTCAGTCCACCTGAACCCAGGTCGGGTCACTATGCTGTCGACCCTCCGGGTAGCACCGCAGTCTGTTCGTCATTGCTCCAGGCACACCAGTGGGGCTGCGCTATCGCAGCTGCCGTGGCAGAAGGTCGACCAGACCGGCTTATCCTTCGAGAGCACCCCGAGGACGGCTAGGCCGTCTTCGCTCGGGTCCGTCCAACCCTCGCACTCGCCTCCGTACTGAGCACCGTGCTCATCGGTGCCTGACCAAAAAACGAGTGGATTGCAGCTCCCGATGGCGTTGGGTGGCGGTGCGCTGCTCTCGGTGGCATTGATGACGGCTCTCAAGGTGCCGCTGGTGAAGTCGGACCAGTCGTTCGCGACGACGGTGCCGGTGCGGAGGACGTAGGGCACGGTCGCGTGGGTGAGTCGTTCCCATGCTGGAACCGAGCTGGTGCTCAGCCAAGCGCGAAACTCCCCCGGGTGTCCCGCGGCTTCCGCTAGTGACTGACACTTGGCATCAGCGCCTTCGAGACCACCGAGGTCGGCGCCGTAGCGCTCGCTCGAGACGAAGATCAGCTTTGACACTTCGGGGTCGTAATTCTCAGCTTCGTTCTCTTCTCCTGATGACTCGAACAGGGTCACATCGGCTACGCAGCCTGTGGTGGCTACGGCGACGGCGAGCGCAGCCATGATGTGCATTGTCCCTCGCTCCGCGCGGAAACGTCGTCTGGTCGTGTTGTGCATGGTGGTCCCTTTCGGCTGGCGCAGTTCCGATACTGCAGAGCAAGCTGCGTGCCATGCGTCGGTCTCGAGCCCGCCTCTGGTTTCAGCAGCTTGAGGCGGTGCGCTCGAGGTGCCCACCGGCTGCGTCTGCGACAGTGACTCCGCAAGTCGGGCGCGAAGATCAGCCTTCGTAGCTAGTCTGCGGTCTGGCTGCGCTTCAAAGGGCCATCGGGGACTCGGACATCGGAGACACCCTGAGACACGGTGCTCCGCTTGCTCGCCGGCTTCTTCTCTAGGGCCGCGGCGGCTTGCTGCGGACAGTCACCGTCGCCCAGTTCCTCACACAGCGCTCGAAGACTGAGCAGCTCCGTTTCGTCGATGGTCCCGTCGCCAGTCGTCGTGGCTGTGGCGGTCGGTCGGCCGGACGTCGCTGCGCCCGACTCACCGCCGCCGCTCATCCAGAGGACCGCAACGAAGGCCAAGCTGACCGCTCCAATGACGGTCACTGCGATCAGCGCGCCCCTTCCCGGCCGCGGCGGTGGTGGCATGGTGTGACTGGATGGCAACCAGGTCGAGGTCGGGGCGTTTTCATCTAGCAACAGCGCCTCGAGGCTGCCAGCACCCGCCGGCAACGCCGCCTCATCCAAAGGAAGCTGGCGGCAAACTAGCCCGTCGAGCCGACTCCAAACCGGACATTTCTACTTTGCGTTGACATGGTCGAGACGAAATGGGGCGTTTGTG
>JAUVCD010000957.1 GCA_030590865.1 Myxococcales bacterium
TTTTGATAAACGTTCAATCGACAGGAATGGCCCGATGCCTGGGGGACCTGAATCGCCAGGACGCGGAGGAGCTGTCGCGTCTGCTGGCGAAGCTGCTCCCGGCTGGGGGCCGAGACCGTCAGCTGTACTGCGATTCTACTCGACGAGCGTGCGGAGCTTCTTGGCAGCCCGCCGTGCCCAGAAGCCTCGGAGGTTCCGTGGCCCACCGGTCGCGGGATGCTGCATGCAGTGCTGCACTTCACGCAGGCCATCGCGTGTCTCGGCAATCGCCAAGCAACCGCCGCGACACCGGGCCGCCCAATCGCACTGCCGACAGCCGCCGCCGAGCTTCGCCAACGACCAGGTGCGCGTATCTCGAAAACGCTCCGGATCGGCCCAGAGCTCAGACAAGCAGAGCTCCCGCACGTTCCCTTCGACGACCTGAGTATTGCCGCAAGCCTTGAGGTCACCGTTGGGCTCGAGGTAACACCAGTCCAGGCCGCAGGTGCAGCCCTGCCAGGCATCGTCCTGATACGCACCGCGTAGCTCGGTCTCTACCGTGCCGTAGTAGCCGAGGCTGGTAGCGGCCTGAATCGTGGGCCAGCCTGGCCGACCCGCGAGGTCACACAAGCGCTGCACGACCTCCGGAAGAGCTTCTGGTTCGACATAGTCGAGTTGGGTCAGACGGTTGCCTCTCTGGCTCGCCGCCAAGCGGACCTGCCAGTTTTCGACGCCCTCTTCCGCGAGCGTGCTGCCTAGTTCTTCGAGATCCTCCATGACGAGCTTGGTGATGGTGGTGACCGCCACCACGATCATGTCCTGGGAGCGCGCCGCCCGGATCGCCTTTAGCGCTTTGTCGTGAGACGTCGGGTCGTTGCGCTGCCTGTTGTGAAGCTCCTTGGCGCCATCGAGGCTCACGTGGACGGAGTGAATGCCCGCATCTACGCACCACCGTGCTGTCTTCTTGGTGAAGCGGGTTCCATTGGTCACGAGACTGACCAGGACACCCCGATCCAAGAGGCGCGTGGCGATCCTCTGCCAGTCGTCCCGTACCAAGGGTTCGCCGCCAGCGAGCACGGTCAGCTCGCAGCCGAGGTCGGCGATCTGATCCGCGATATCGAGCATACCGTCGGTGTCCAGCACTTCAGGCGCGTCCAGCGGACCGTGGACCCCACAATGACTACAGTCGAGGTCACACCGGTCCGTGATGCGCCAGATCACCAGCTTGGGGGCCGGTGAAAACTCGCGTCGCTCGATTCGACTCAATGTCTTCTCGGCAGCTACGTTGGATGCGCTCTAGCAGCAGCTGGTGTTGAGGACCGTTTTGGCCCTACAGGCTTGCCGCACAGCTGCTCGTACATCCGCCTCGCCGACCGTCGCCGAAGACAGCCCGAGGGTTTCGTCCCAGATGGCGCAGTACTGCGGATCCCTGAACGGACAGCTGGAGCTTTCCACCGTGCCGCCAACCGCCACAGAGTAAAGAGCCTCCCAAGCCTCGGAGCAGACCTCCTCGTGGAGGGCATCCTCGTAGGTGTCGGTGGAGCAGTCGAACCAGTCGATCTGCCATTCTACTTCAGCCTCGCTGCCGCGGGTGACGTTCAGGGACATCGCGATGTTGCGATCAGAGTCGTCGATCGGATGAGATCCGTAATCAACCTCGCAGCCACTGCCTTCTACCCTCGCCGTCGTTTGACCCAGCAACATGATCGCTGCGGTCGACGTGCCCGAATCGAAGGGATCAAAGCCAGCGATCGTCCAGTCGTCGGACACTCCATCGAGGGGCTGCCCCCATACCTCGCCGTTGACTCGGATAATTCGGCGCCTAATGGGGCCGATCACTCCCTGACTATAATTCATCCCCCCAACTGAGATGTCCGCGTCACCGCTGATGAGGCTCAGCGAGAGTCGCGCACCCATGGGGCAGCCCATATGCTCGATAGGTATGCGGGCAATGGTCGCCTCGCCGGGCACGACCACATAGGTATCGGTGATGGTCGCCTTCACGGCGTCGGGGTCGACGATGAGGTCGGATTCGTCGGTCGCCGACATGCACCCGGTGCCCAACATGGCAAGTGCGAGTGTTGAGACTAGTACAGACCGATTCAGACTTCTCATGGTTGCTCCGTGTGGGCCGCAAGGGCCCCCCAATCCAACTGAGTGACGCTAGCATGGGCCGTTCAGGCAGACAATCCACCGGGCGTGCGGCAAGGAGCTTGGAATGGTGAGGAGGAACTCGAGGCCGGTTCCCGCATCACGTGTTCGACCACGACACGGTGCATGGAGCGACGAGGGGGCCGTCCCCTTCCCCTCTCGGGGTCGCCTCACGTCCTCTCGAGCACGAAGAAGAAGTGGTCGCCCTCGCCGCGGCCGGCGTTGATGCCGCCGATGCCGAGGACTGTGTCGTTCGAGAGGGGCTTCACCTCGTCGTAGAGTGCCCCCCGGATGGGGCGCGGCAGCTTCGAGACGCCGTAGGTCAGGCCGAGGGCGTCGGTGTCGCGCCACCGGGATGGGCCTGGCTGCACTTCGAAGCGGCCCAGGGCCACTTGGGGACTGAAGAAGAACCAGAGGCGGCGGTCGAAGTCGACGCCGAAGGGGAACCACTCGAAGCCGATGCGTTCGCTCCAGCGCCAGAGCGGGCGCCGCGATGTCGCGTGGTCGATGCGCACGAGAACGTGCCCGCGGTAGCGGCCGCGCGGCGGCGCGAGGTCTCGGGGAGCTGTCCAGAGCGCCTCGAGCTCGCCCCGGGACATCGAACGGGGC
>JAUVCD010001083.1 GCA_030590865.1 Myxococcales bacterium
CCTCGAGCGTTGGAGGCAGCGGCTTTGCCATGCTCAACACCAGCGCCAATCCGACCAAGAGTGAGCCCGCAGCCAGCGCTGCGCCACGATGTCGCCGCAAGTTGGTTAGCTGCTGCCCGAGGTTCTGCACCTACTTTTAACATAGCGCGCAGCCTGGCCACCCGCAAAAATTCGGCCCCAGCCGCGCTTGCGCGAGGGTCTGCGGTGGCGTAGAGGTACGGGGTCCTTCATTATTACGGCCCTTCATCATCGCGGCCGCTGCGCCAGCGCCGCTCCATCCTCTTACCTCTGGGGGTTTCCCTACCATGCGCACGAGCCATACCTACGCCATCGTCATCGCCCTGTTCTCCGCCGCCGTAGCTGCATCCAGCGGCTGCGCCGATGACGAGACCACCAACACGACCTCGACCAGCACCTCGACCAGCACCACCAGCAGCAGTGGTACCGGCGGCACGACCAGCGGCACCGGCGGTGGCAGCACTGGCGGCGGCGGCAGCTCGAGCAGCGGCACTGGCGGCGTCGGCGGCGGCACCGGTGGCAGCGGTGGTACCGGCCCAGATGCGTGCCTTACCAATGACACCACTCATCTGCTGATCGATGAGGTTGCCACCATGCCGGGCACCAACGAGTTCATCGAGATCCGCAACCCAGGCAGCGCGGCAGTCGATCTCACCAACTACTACTTGTCGGACAACTCGGTGTACTACGGCATCGCGGACGGTACCGCCTGGAACCCAGGTGGCACCCCGAACACCGATTTCCTGGTCCAGTTCCCTTCCGGCACGACCATTGACGCCGGTGAGACGCTGGTCATCGAGTTCGGATCCGACTTCGAGGGGACCTACTCCTCCTGTCCCGACCTGACCGTCCATTCCGGCGTGACCTGCGACAGCAATGCCGTGCCCCAGATGGTGGTGCCAACCAACGGCGGTCTAGGCACCAACAGCGGCTCCCTGCTCAGCAACGGTGGTGAGATGGCCATGCTGTTCTGCTGGACCGAGGGCTACTTGGTGCACGACGTGGACTACCTCAACTGGGACGCCGACGCCGATCCCAACACCCATGTCGACAAGACCAGCGTGACTGGTTACCTGGCCGACACCGACGAGGCCACGCAGCGTGGTGTGGCGGCCACCGGCCCTGGTGCCAATGAGAGCATGGGCCGCTGTGATGATGCCGAGGACGACGAGACCACCAGCGGCGGCAACGGCCTGCTCGGTCACGACGAGACGAGCGAGACTTGGAGCGCCACCTTCCAGATCTTCGGGACGCCGTCGCCTGGCGTCGCCAACACCTGCAACTGAGCTAGTCTCGGGACGGCGCTCGTTCGCGGGCGCCGTTCGTTCGTCGGCTATTGCAAGCGGTTCATTACTGCTGGTCCGCTTGCTTGTGCCTCGGGCCGGAAGCTAGCAAGGCGGCTACTGGCAAGTACCGCCGCTTAAGGCGGCCGTCATCTCCTGAGCCGATCCGAAGCGGTTCTGGATGTTGAGATCGAAGGCTCGGGCAAACCAAGCATCCAGGGTCGGGGACAGGTCTGGTTTCAGTTGGCTCGGCGGAGTGAAGACCCCCTGGCAAACCGCCATGGATATCCCTGCGAGCGTCTCGCCATCAAATGGAGGCCGGTCAGTCAGCGCCCAACAGGCCACCACCGCCAGGGCCCACAGATCGGCGTGCAAATCGACGCCCTTCGAGTTCAAGAGCTGCTCGGGGCTCATGAAGCGAGGGGTGCCAAACATCGCTCCGGTGTGGGTGATGTCCGTCGCCTCGGCTTGCTAGGCGATCCCAAAGTCCAGCACCTTGACGAACAGGTCCTCAGCGGCGGGCCCACCGT
>JAUVCD010001095.1 GCA_030590865.1 Myxococcales bacterium
CCCGGAATCGACCTTTGGCCACTCCTGCCCTGTCCTTCTCTCCCAACGCTTCATCGCTGCAACCCGACCCGGGTTGACCTGCCGCCACCACTGCCACCGCCGGCCTTAACCACCACGTGAGGACACATGCCCGGGCTGGACGGGATGTCGGGGCCTGGTGCGGTGCGTCCCATCGGCTGAGCACTGTACGTGGCGAGAGCGAGGCCGCAGCTCGGGCTGCAGAGGGTGCGAGGTTGACCCGTGTGGCACGCGGCGTCCAGGCCAGGGCAGCCATCCAGCGGTTCGCGACCACACCACCTACCCCTTCGGCATGCGCCGGGCAGGTCGCCCAGCACCATCCCTTGCATGACCCGCGCGGCTCACCCAGCGGCGTGCCTTGGATACCCCACGTGCTTCGCCAAAAGTGGCGCCCGCCACCTCTCCGCCAGGCGGCCGCCACCCTGGCGCCAGATCTGGGTGTGCGATTTCGCGCGCTTACGATTGGCACGGCTATCGCAATGGTTCTGGGCCATGCAAGCCACAACCGTTTCCGTCACCCTCAATGGGCTCGATGCCCAGGTGGTTCGCGTCGAGGTCGACTCGGGACGCGGGCTACCCATGTTTCACATGGTCGGGCTGCCCGAGGCCGCGGTGCGCGAGAGCCGCGTGCGGGTCAAGGCCGCGCTGAGCAAGCTCGGCGTCGAGCTCTCTGAATACGTCATTACGATCAACCTGGCGCCTGCCTACATTCGCAAGACCGGCAGCGCCTTCGATCTAGCCATTGCGGTAGCCACCTTGGCGGCCCTCGAGAAGGTGAAGCCCGACCAGCTAGCCACCACCGTGCTGCTCGCCGAGCTATCGCTCACCGGTGAGCTGCGACCGGTTCGCGGAGTATTGCCGGCCCTCATTGGAGCGAGGGAGAGTGGCTTCACTCAAGCCATCGTACCCCGAGCCAATGGTTCCGAGGCCGCTGCCATTGGCGGAATGGACATGCGCGTGGCCGAGACCTTGGCTGACGTGGTCGCCCACTTCGATGGCCAAACCGAGTTGCCGGCCGCGTCGACTGTCAAGGGACCAGCACGCTGTCGGGCGCCGCAGCTGGTCAACATGTCCGAGGTTCGTGGTCAACTGGCCGCCCGCGCCGCCCTCGAGATTGCAGCGGCTGGGGAGCACAACATCCTGATGATGGGGCCACCCGGGGCTGGCAAGACGATGCTCGCCCGTCGGTTGCCGACCATCATGCCGCCCCTGACTGACGAGGAGTCGCTCGCCGTCACCTCCATTCACTCGGTAGCCGGGGTACTGCGCAGCGAGGACGGCCTGGTGCGCGACCGGCCTTTCCGAGCCCCGCCCCCTCCGGTCAGCGCCGCCGGGCTGCTCGGCGGTGGCGCGCCCCCTCGCCCTGGTGAGATCTCCTTGGCCCACCACGGCGTCTTGTTCCTCGACGAGCTGCTCGAGTTTCAACGCCACGTGCTCGAGGGCATGCGCCAGCCGCTGGAGGATGGCACCGTCACCATCTGCCGGGTGCACTCGCGGGCGACCTTCCCTGCCCGCCCTTTGCTCGTCGCTGCAGTCAATCCCTGTCCGTGCGGTTTGAGATTCTGGACATGTACAGCGGTGGCTCAGCCGGAATCGGAGACACCGACTCCCTTGGTAGGCAACAGGCGCCTGGAACCACGGGGTGTGCCCAACTCAGCCCGTTCCGCACACCTTGGGGCGCGTGTCCGACGGCATGCTGGTGGCCCAGCAACCGCACCCATCGCGCATC
>JAUVCD010000149.1 GCA_030590865.1 Myxococcales bacterium
CGAGCCCCATCGGGTCGGTCGTCACTTCGGCGCTTCCCGTACGCGTCCAGATGTTGGCGACTTCATCCGGGTAGCGCGCCAGCAGATGCCGTTCTATCTGAGCGCCGTATCGAACGGACTCGTCGAGGGACACGCCGGCAAGGCGGACGGTGTTGATGACGATGGACTGCTCTCGCAGTCGCGGCACGAACTCTGAACCGAGCTGTGTCGCAAGGAACGCGGCGTTGGCGACGAGTAGCACGGCCAGGCCGAGCACCAGACCGCGCCGCCGAAGTGCCCAAGCCAAGACCGGGCGGTAGCCACGCTTCAACCATCCAAGGAGACGGCGGTTGCCCTTTCGGTGTCCCTTTTTCAACACGAGACTCGCCAGCACGGGCATCACCGTCAGCGACAGGACCATCGAGCCGAGCAGCGCGAATACCACGGTGAGCGCCATCGGCCGGAACAGCTTACCCTCGACGCCTTCGAGGGCGAGGATCGGTAGGTACACGATGATGATGATGAGCTCGCCGAACAGGGTCGGTTTGCGCACCTCGACGGCGGCATCGCGGACGATCTCGATCACGGTGCGGTCGGTGGTGTCCTCCTCGAGTCGTCGCGACGCGTTCTCGACCATGATCACCGAGCTGTCCACGACCAGACCGAAGTCGATGGCGCCGAGACTCATCAGGCTCCCGGCGATGCCGAATCGCAACATGGCGTTGAAGGCAAAGAGCATCGACAGCGGGATGGCCAGCGCGACGATCAAACCGGCGCGCAAGTCCCCCAGGAAGAGGAACAGCACTGCGATGACGAGGAGCGCACCTTCCAGCAGGTTGTTCCGGACCGTGCGCAAGACCTGGTCGACCAGCGTCGTGCGACTGTAGACGGCCTCGAGGGTGACCCCCTCTGGGACGCTGCTTTGCACCTCGGCGAGACGGGCTTCTAGGCGCTGGGTCAGCGCGCGGCTGTTCTCACCTGCGAGCATGAAGCCGAGTCCCAGAACGGCCTCCCCTTTGCCTTCCGCCGTCACAGCGCCGCGCCGGATCTCATGGCCTTCGACCACCGAGGCAACATCGTCCATGTGGATCGGCGCTCCTGCCACTGCCACCACCACGATGCTCTCGATGTCTGCCACACTGGACACGAGGCCCTGGCCCTGGATGAGGCGGGCCTCCCCACCTTCATTGAGGTAGCCACCGGCAGCGTTTCGATTGTTCCTCCGCAGCGCCTTCGCCACGTCGTCCAGAGTCAGCCCGTGCTTCACGAGCCGGTCCGGATCCACCACCACGTGAAACTGTTTCTCGTAGCCTCCCCACGTGTTGATCTCCGCAACACCTGGAACCTGCAGCATTTGCGGACGCACGACCCAGTGGTGGATGGTGCGGAGCTCCTGCGGCGACAGCTTGTCGCTCCTGACGACGTATTGGAACACCTCGCCGAGGCCCGTCGAGACCGGGCCAAGGGATGGTCGGCCAACGTCGGTGGGCAGCTCTACGGTGCCGAGACGTTCGCTCACCACTTGGCGTGCCAAGTAGACATCCGTGTCGTCGTCGAAAGTAGCGGTGACCTGGGAGAAGCCGAACTTCGAAATGGAGCGCACCGCCGTCAAGCCGGTGAGCCCGCCGATCGACTGCTCGACGATCGATGTAATCTGCCGCTCGACCTCGAGCGGCGACAGCGCCGGCGCGACCGTGTTGACGCTGACCTGCACGGGAGTCGTGTCAGGAAAAGCGTCGAGCGGTAGCTTCTGGAAGCTGGCGACGCCAACGAGCGCGAGCACCGCGCCGACGACGAGGACGATGGCTCGACGCCGCAAGCAGAGATCGATCAGTTTGGTGAGCACGGCTACTTCGCCTCGGGGGCTTGTACGTCGCAGCATCCGGCTCCGATGCTCTCCGGCGACAGCTCGGTCTTGAGCAGGTAGGCCCCCGTCGTGACGACCGCGTCTTCGGGTTTCACATCGCCGGTGACCTGAACCTCTTTGGCGTCGCCCGGTCCCGCCACGACCAGACGTGGCTCATAGAGCCCGGCGCTGAGGCGGACGAACACGAGCGTCTGGTCCCCAAAGCGCTGAAGGGCGTCGCGGGGCACCATCGTCGCGTCCGACGAGGAGGTGGTCTCGATGACTGCACGAGCGAACTGGTTGGCCCGAACGGTACGGGCCTCGTTCCCAATCTCAGCTCGGGCGGCCACCATCCGCGTCTTCGGATCGACCTCCGACGCGACCCAGGTAATGTCACCCCGATGGCTCACGTCGCCACCGCCGTCGATGATGATGTTCACCGCTTGACCGACGGCGACCGCGCTGGCCGACGCCTCGGGGATGTCGAACAGCGCCCACATCGTCGACGTGTTCGCAACCATACCGAGCGAGGTGTCGGCAGTCGCGTAGGCGCCGACGACTGCCGGGCGTCGCACCAAAGTGCCCGACAGCGGCGCGGTGAGCACATAGCTCCCGCCGCCGGAAGCGCCCGCGAGTCGCAGCGCTGACCGAGCGGATGCAAGCTCAGCCTCGGCGCTTGCCAGCTCCTGCTGCGCCATCTCCACCTTGCGTTGCGCCACCAGACCATCAGCGGAAAGCTCGCTCTTTCGCTTGTGGTTGGCCCGCGCCGTCCGCACCTGCTGCTGGAGACCGGGCAAGCGCGCCTGGAGCTCGCCCACCTGGGTGCTTTCGAGCACGAAAAGTGTCGCGCCTTCCTTCACCTCCTGGCCAAGGTCCACGCGGAGGCTGCGGACGATGCCTGGCACGAGGGCGCGGATATCCGCGAGCTTGTTCTGGTTGTAGTCGATTGTCGCCGTGCAGCTCACGCCGGAGCCCACGCTCGCCTTTCGTGCCGGCACCGTCTCGATGCCGGCAGTCTTCTCGACCTCAGCCGAGCGAAACCGAATTTTCGTACCAGGGGCGAAACTGCCGCTCCCCACCCCTCCGCCGGGTTTCGACTGCGGATTGCAGACGGGGCACACCGATTCGGGGAACCCATGCTCGGCGCACCAATCGCCACTCTTCTTGTACTGCGCCACGAGCGCGGGGTTGCACTTGGTGCATTTCGACTCGGGCAAGCCATGACCGCCACACCAGTCGTGCGCCGCAGGCGCGGGACCAACGTCGGGGAAGGTCGCCTTGGGGTTGCAGACAGGACAGAAGGACTCTGGAAAGCCATGTGCCTCACACCAGTCCCCCTTGGCCTTGAAGACGTTGGCCAGGGCGGGATTGCACTTGGTACAAAGTGCCTCCGGCACACCGTGCTCCACACACATGCCTGCGGCCGCCGCCGACGCAGACGCCGCTGCCTGTCCCGGGCCAGTCTTTTCGCCGTCCCGGTCGCAGCACGTGAGCAGAACGAGCAGTGACAAGGTGACGGCACGAGCACTCTGATAGCTCATGCTCACTTTCCTGCCGTCTTCGGCGGCCGCTCGATCTTCAGACCTGGGTTGCAGATGAGGCACTGCGACTCGGGGAGCCCGTGCCCCTTGCACCAATCACCCGTCGCTTTGAATGCGGGGATCAACGACGCGTTGCAGCGCGTACACATCGACTCGGGCACCTGGTGCCCACCGCACCAGTCCTCGTGCGAGCCGGGCTTCGCGCCCACCGGTGCATGCCCAACGTGGGTGCTCGCTGCGGGAGTGCTGTCCGCCGGCGTTGGGGTTTCTTTGGGGGCGTCCTTGTTGTCACAGCTAGCCGCAGCCAGGGCCAGGATCGCGAACGCAGCTGTCGAAATTGCACGCATGGTGTCTCTCCTTCTGGTGTTTGCCGTCGACCTGTGTTGGCTCTGAACCGGGGTCTGCGCGCTGAGGGCCGCGTCGTTCATCGACACCCCAGCGCGCTCCACTCGGAGCGGTCGGCGTTGGGCAAGCGGCACCCGGCGGCCGCGTTGCCGGCCACGGAGCTGCATGCCCCACATCCGAGGTCTTCGCGGAACGCGCCTAGTGCCAGCACGACCCGCAATCTGCGGCTCGCGGGCTATAGCCTAGGCGTGCGGCCTATCAGGCGCGCCGACCTGGCACCAAACGCGGACCTGGTTCACGTCAACGAGCGCGGCGGGCGGTACACGTGGAAGGCGGCGCCTAGCGCGGAAGCCTCAATCAGAGTGGGCACCACCAGCGAACCGTAGGGCGCCGGCACGCCCGGCATCGTCACCGACAGGACAGCGACCATGACCCCTGAACAGCAGCCGCAATCAGGACAGTCGTCCGGACAGTCTTCACTGCAGTCCTCGTCGCCCTGCCCTTCATCGTGATGGTCGGATCCCCGCGCGTCTTGGTGCGGCCCAGCGCCGTCACGCTCGTGGGCGTGGTCCCCGTCTTCGGCGGCGTGCGCGTCGTCACAGGGACAGGACTCACCGCATGTCTCGGCCGACGCGATGAGGGCACCCAATCCCAGCGGGCCCACAACCACGGCCACGACCAGCAGCCAAGTCGCCGCCACGCGCCACGAGAACAGGAGTTGTGGTCGCAAGGAGTCCAACAGGTCCAACTCTAGCAGAGCTTTCCCAGGTCAGCACTAGATGACCATCGGCGCGGGGACGAGCTGCCTCCCTCACCTTAGGTTGCGGATGGGCCAGCTCGCTCTCTGGGCTTCCCAGTACCCCAGGGCCGCCGGACTCGACCGAGGTCACGACAACAGCAGTCCCAACATCAACCGGAACCCGCCCCCATGAGCGACTCGGTCGCGAGCATCTTCAGGACATACAGCAAGTTGCGGTCCTGAATCACACGGTAGCCGGTCTCGACGACCGTTGTCTGTGTCCCAGCTGGTAGGCGGCAGCCCTGGGCAAGTCGAAGTAGCTTGCCCTCCCAGACCTTGCCGAACAGCTGGAATCCGTCCACCGCCAAAGGCTCTCTGCGCCATCTGTCGCCAGAACAAGACGGACCCCCATACGCGGCGGCCCAGAAAGCACCGATGGTACATCTGGAATCTCGTCGTAGGTGCGAGAGAAGATCTCGATGATGGGCAGCCTCTTCTTGCCCTGAGCGTGGCTACCCAACACCAGTCCGGTGAACACTCGAGGGGCGTACTCGATTGCCAGAAGATCGCCTGGCTCGAGGGTCATCGCAGGACGAACGCCACGGATGCCGGGCAGCCGCACCGGCTGGGGGCTGATGGTCCGACGCACGGCGGTCTCATCGGGAAGCGAGATCTCGAGCCGAGGGAAGAAGCGGGAGATGGCCGCTGAGCCGAGCCCCTCCTCCACGCACCACCAGGCCAGTGGATTATCCAGGTCGGTCTTGGTGTTCGGCATCTCATTCTGCTCCCATGCGCCCACCCACCGCGTGGCCAACCAGGTAGGCCTACGCAGGGGCGTGTAAGCAACAAACCTACCCCACCATTGCTGTGCTACTTACCCTCTACCCCCTTCGAAATGCCTATCCTCTACGAAAAGTCATGCGGAAACCAGCTAGGTTGGTGGGAGTTCTGCAACGACGTGAATGGCGTTCCCCTCCTTGGCCCCTTCCTTCTCGACGTCGCCGATCAGAAGTGCCCTCTGACACCGGAAGAGGCGAAGCGGCGATTCATCAAGGGTTTCCGAGAAGAAGGTCACAAGCAGGCAGTTGGTGTCATCGGCGCCGAAATACCGCGGCACGTGCGACGCCAACTGAGCGAGCGCACTGCAGCGGGTCGACGGGATAGCCGCGGTGCTCTACTGCCTCGCGCGGCGTCCGCAGCGACGCTAGCCAAGGCTGGCCGGCCGCCGGCTCCAAGCTCGGCGGCCGGACCGTCACGGGGCTTCACCGCTTGGGCCGGTGGGCCAGCTTGTAGAGTGTTGCGGTGACCTTATCGACCTGGTCGAGGACCTGAGCGCCTCGTTCGCGGTCGCTGATGAACCCACACGCCATGCCGTAGCGCAGCGCGCAGTGCGTCTCTCGCGCCTCCCCCATGGCGTCGTCCAGCCGATTGGTCGTCTTGCGCCCCATCCGATGAAGCGACTCGCCAGCGTTACACAGCACCCGCGGCCAGGCCCTGCGAATTTGCCGCGCCAGCTCGGGACTGTGTCTCCCGATCTCTTGCGCCAACCTCTCGACAACCGGCGCCAGCTCGATGATCTCATCGATGATTCGAAGTCTACTCATGCCAATACCTTCTTCCTGCCGCGCCTTCCTGCGCTTGCCGCCCCCAACCCCAGCGCGCGCAGGCGGAGTCAAGGGCGCAGCCGGCGCGCAGCGCCGGGGCGAGCTACGCGAGCCCCCTTGACGCCGCCGAGCACGCTGGCACCATCGGCCATCAAGCGAAGGAACTCCTCCCCCTTAAAAGCAGAGGCAGAAGCAGAGGCAGAAGCAGCGGCAGAAGCAGAGGCAGAGGCAGAGGCAGAAGCAGAAGCAGAGGCAGAAGCAGAAGCAGAAGCAGAAGCAGAGGCAGAAGCAGAGGCAGAAGCAGCGGCGGACGCGGACGCGGACTCGGACTCGGACTCGACCCCGGCCTCCAACTCAGCCCGAACACCGCAACACGAAGCGCCTAGGGAATCGCGTCCTCGTCCAGTAGCCGCATCCCCTCGAGCAGCAAACCTTCGGGGCTCATTTGGATGGTCGGGTCATCTGGTGGAGTGAATTCGGCATCGACGACAAATTCACCGTCTTCACCGATTGTGAGCATGCGGTAGAACGCCGTCTCAGCGGTGGCATCACCCCACACGGCGTGGACGATGAGCCCTTGGTCGAAATGAACCTCACCCTTCGTGTCGCCATGAGTCAGCCGCAGCGCGCATGTCTTTCGACCGTGCCAAAGCACTTGCACGACGTCGGTCAGCGACATCTCGGACAAGGAGCCTGAGACGCCCTTCGGAGCAGCGGGAGCAACCTGGCGCTCCACCAGCTGGGTCAGCTTGGCCACCACAATTTCCGTCGCCACGGGCTTGGTCAAGAAGTCATCCACACCAAGCTCGAAGGCCCGGCGCGCGATCTCGCGGCTGTCGCTCGACGACAGGAACACCCAGCTTTGCGGCGCGTCTTTCTGACGTGCCTCGCCGAGCAACTCGAGCCCTGCCCCTGGCCTCTCGAGATTGACCTCGCTGACAACCAACGCGAACTGCATACCGCCCAAGGCAGCTTGTGCCTCATCGAGCCCCCGAGCAACGTGGACATCGAAGCCCTGCTCAGCCAGGCGTAGCTGGAGAACCATCGTCTCCTCGGGATCAGGGTCGATGAGGAGAACTCGATGCCGGTCGGCTAGCAGATCGGTGAGGATCTTCTCACCGGTAGTCGATTTCTCGAGCACCCCGACGATGTTGGCATCGAACACCGTACCGGCGTACTTGCGCAACATCTCGATGGCCTGTTCAGGGGACAACAGCTTGCCATGAGCGTTGCTCGGGTTGCGGGTGAGGTCGAAATAGGAGTCGACTGCCGCGAGGATGCGAGCGCCGATAGCAATGTCCTTGGCGTGCAACCCTTGCGGCACCCCGGCGCCACCCAGCTGCTCGTACATAGAGCGGAGTGCCCCCAGCGATGCGTCAGGCAAGCCCACCGACTCCATCAGCTTCACTGGGATGTCCCACAGCTTGGTGGCCAAGTTGCGATGCTGCTCGTCCCGCGCAACGTTGAGCGCCGTCAGGTGGTGTTGCCCCATCTTGCCGAGATCGTGCAGATAGGCCGCTAGCACCAGGGCGTCCCGATGATCTTCCGGCAAGGCAATCCGCTCGGCGACGTCGAGCACCAGGCGGGCCACCGCAGCTGAATGCCCTCTCAGATCACGGCGATCGTTCTCGAGCAGGCCGACGAGCACTCGCAGAGATTCGAGGTAGGCGCTGCTCGACAAGATGGCTCGCGACGGCGGGGGCTCCTCTTCCAAGATCGCCCGGGCCGACAGCGGGCCGAGACCCAGGGCGGCATGAGACGCCCGCCGGATCGGCGGGACGAGCGACCGCCGCTTCACCGCTGACGGAGTCGCAACGGGCACAACGTCGGCTTGCTCCTCTGGCGGCGGCGCCGAGTAACCGGGGGGCGTCGGATCCGACGGCGGCTCCGGCTCGACCACGTCGTCGTAGCCAGGCTCGTAGCGAGGCGGAGGCGCCGGACGGACGGCTTGAGGGGGCGGTCCCTGGCCTTCGTGGCGGCGCCGATAGGCCGGCGGGCGAGGCGGAGGATGATGGCGATCGCCCTGTTCGTAACCGCCCCGCGGGTTTCCGTATCCCGTATCGGTGTCCGACCGCGAAGCACCAGCATCATAGCGATCGTCGGCCCCGTAATCCTCACCGTCGTTGACGTGTCTCCGCGGCGGACGCGGCGGTGCCCCATGACCGCCGTAATCTGGCGTGGGCTCGGGGTCGTGGAACGGCTCGTCCTCCATGAAGCCAGGCTCGTCGAGCTCGCTCAACCCTCCCAGTGGCTCTCTCTCTCTTTGGTGGTACCGCGGATCGCCGGTAGGCCTGCGCGGGCGGCTCGGTCGCTCCCGCCGGTTGTCGTAGTCAGGCACGCCACCGGCATACTCACCCGTGTGAGGTTGCCCGGTTCGGCGCCGCCGGGAAGGCCGGGTGGGCATTTGGACCGGCATGGCTTCCGGCTCCGCGACGTTGATCTGCCGGTCCGTTGAGCTCACGAAGGGGTCTTTGAGCATCATCTCGGCCGCGAGCTCGGTGGAACGGCTGGCCGTCAACTGCTGAAAGAGAGTCCGATCACCCTCGTAACCTCGGGCGATGGCCGCCACGACCGCCGCAGGCCGGGCCACCATCGGAAAGACCCGGGACACCCGCGTGGCCATTTGCAGCTCTTTGATGGCCACCGTGTTGTCAGGATCGGCGGTGGCGACAATCAGCTTGTCGTTCTTTCGATCCAGCACCAGCGGATAGACGCCAAAGTGCTTCGCCAGCTTGTAGGAGACCATCTTGATCGCATCGCGATCGATCTTCGCCTTGCGGAGTCGCCCGGTGGATACGAACTGGGTCTTGTGCAGCGTCGCGATGTACTTGAGGAGCTTGGTCTCGTCGATGACGTCCAGCTCCAGCATGATCTCTTCGATCCGCTTCTGCTTGCGCTTGGCGAACTCGACGCAGCGCATGAAATCGCTCTCGTCGATGAGACCGTCATCGAGAAGCCGATCAGCGATGCGCTTGTTGATGCCTACGCGTTGGTTCACAGCAAAGGTTCCAGCAGGCTCCAGTCCATGGGCGGCCGCCTGTTGGGCAACAGCCTACAAGCAACGAGGACTCCACTCCAGCGCGAGTACAGTCCAAGCACCAGCTTGGTGCCATGGCGCCACGAGGGCAAGCCCTCCGGCGCTTACTCCCGCTGCCGACTAACAGCCCACCGAGTCAGCACTTGGTGGTGAGAGCGAGGGCTCCCAACCAGGGAGGCCCGGTTGGGCGCACCGTTCCCTACTCCTCTTCAGTAGCGACGGCGAAGGGGTATTCTGGCGCCGGCCGCAACACGTCGCCCTCTGGCGTGAGCGTGTCCTGCTCGGTCATGACCTTGAGCCGCCGGTAGACGGGAAGCCCAGTGCCCGCAGGGATCAACCGACCCATGATCACGTTCTCCTTGAGCCCACGCAGGTCGTCGGTCTTGCCACAAATCGAAGCCTCAGTGAGCACCTTGGTCGTCTCTTGGAACGACGATGCGCTGATGAACGACTCGGTGGAGAGACTCGCCTTGGTGATGCCGAGCAGCAGCGGCTCGGCAGTTGCCGGCCGCCCGCCGCGGGCCAGGACCTTCTCGTTTGCAGCCTCGAAGAGCGGCTTCTCAATCTGCTCATCCACCAGGAAGTTGGTGTCACCGACGTCCTTCACTCGCACTCGTCGGAGCATCTGTCGAACGATGACCTCGATGTGCTTGTCGTTGATGCCCACGCCCTGGAGGCGATATACCTGCTGAATTTCATTGACCAACCAGGCCGCCAGCTCACGCTCGCCCTTGACCCGGAGAATGTCATGGGGGTTCGGCGGTCCGTCTTGCAGCGCTTCACCTGGGCGTACGCGGTCACCAGGTTGCACCTGGAGGTGCTTGCCCTTCGGAATGAGGTAATCACGAGACTGCTCGGGCATGGGCACCCCGTCAGGCGTGTAAGGCGTGACGACGACCTTGCGCTTGCCCTTGGTGTCCTTGCCGAAGGAGACCTCACCCTCGATCTCGCTGATGATGGCGTGATCCTTGGGCTTGCGGGCCTCGAACAGCTCGGCAACCCGGGGCAGGCCACCGGTGATGTCCTGCACCTTGGCGGTGTCGCGGGGCATCTTGGCCACCACCGACCCGGCCTCGACGTGGTCACCCTCCTGGGCCACGATGTAAGCGCCCACTGGGAGTAGATAGCGGGCATCGAGCACGCTGTTGGGGAGCTTCAAGGTCTCGCCCGTCTCGACATCCTTCACGGTGATCCGTGGCCGCAAGTCAGCGGCCTTGGACTCGACGACCACCTTGGCCGACAGACCGGTCACCTCGTCGACCCGGTCCTGGAAGCTCACACCCTCGACCAAATCGCCGAAATCGACCCGACCGGTGCACTCGGTGAGGATTGGGGTGGCGAACTGGTCCCACTCGGCCAGTAGCTGCCTCGCCTTGACCCGCTCGCCCTCCTTGACCTTCAGCTCGGCGCCATAGACCAACCGGTTGTGGTCCCGCTCACGGCCCGTGTCATCCACGACGATGAGCTCGCCGTGACGGTTCATCACGATGGACGAGCCGTCGTCCTTGGTTTGCACCACCGCGCGCCGCAGTCGGACCGTACCTTCGGTTCGGGCCTCGAGGAAGCTGGCCTCGACCTTGCCGCGGGCCGCGGCGCCGCCGATGTGGAAGGTGCGCATGGTGAGCTGGGTCCCCGGCTCGCCGATGGATTGGGCCGCAATGATACCCACGGCCTCGCCGATGTTGACCCGATAGCCCCGAGCCAAGTCACGGCCGTAGCACAGCGCACAGACCCCTCGCCGAGTCTGGCAAGTGAGCACCGTACGGATCATGACCTCTTCGACGCCGGCTTCTTCGATCTTCTGGACCGAGTCCTCGTCGAGCTCGGTGTTGGCCTTGATCAGGATCTCGCCGGTGAGCGGATCGACCACGTCATCGAGCACGACGCGACCGAGAATGCGCTCGCCGAGCGGTTGGATGACCTCGCCACCTTCTTCAAGCTTGGTGACCCGGATGCCGTCGAGGGAGCCGCAGTCGATATCGCTGATGACGCTGTCTTGCGCCACGTCGACGAGCCGCCGAGTCAGATAGCCCGAGTTGGCCGTCTTGAGCGCCGTATCCGCCAAACCCTTGCGCGCCCCGTGGGTCGAGATGAAGTACTGGAGCACGCTCAGTCCTTCGCGGAAGTTGGCCGTAATGGGTGTCTCGATGATCTCACCCGAGGGCTTGGCCATCAGACCACGCATGGCCGCCAGCTGGCGAATCTGCTGCGTCGAGCCACGAGCACCCGAATCAGCCATGATGAAAATCGGGTTGAAGCTCGGCTCGAGCGACTCTTTGCCCGTCACCGGATCGATGACGACGTCCTTACCGATCCCGTCCATCATCTCGCCGGTCACCGCATCGGCCACGCCAGCCCAAATGTCGACGATCTTGTTGTACCGCTCGCCGTCGGTGATCAGACCTTCCTGATATTGCTCGACGACCTTCTCGACCTCGCCCTGAGCGGCAGCCAGCAGCTCTTTCTTCTTGTCCGGCACGATCATGTGGTCGACGCAAATCGAGATGCCTGCCCGCATGGCGTGATCGAAGCCCATGGTGCGGAGCCGATCGGCCAGCAGCACGGTGTGCTTGTTACGATGCTGCCGATAGACCACGTCGATCAACGTGCTCAAGGCCTTCTTGTCGAGCGTCTTGTTGACGTGATCGAAGCTGGTCCCTGGCGGCAAGACCTCGCTCACCAGCACGCGGCCCACGGTGGTATCGACCAGCGTACGCTTCGGCCGACCAGCGTCGTCGAGCACCGGCTGATCGTTCGCGTCGATCTCGGGCACCCGCACCCGGATGGCAGCGTGAAGGGCGACGGCACCGCCGTCATAGGCCATGCGCACCTCCTCTGGGGAGGCGAAGACGCCTTGCATATGCCCAGAGAGGCGACCCTTCTTGTCGACCTTCAGCGTGTCGGCCTTGAAGCACCCGCGGGCGAAGCTTCGCTCGCGAGTCGCGTAGTACAGGCCCAGCACGATGTCCTGCGTCGGGTTGATGATCGGCCTACCATTGGCCGGCGACAGAATGTTGTTGGTGCTCATCATGAGCACTCGCGCTTCCATCTGGGATTCGATGGACAGAGGCACGTGTACCGCCATCTGGTCGCCGTCGAAGTCGGCGTTGAAGGCGGTGCAGACCAGCGGATGGAGCTGGATGGCCTTGCCCTCGATGAGCACGGGCTCGAAGGCCTGGATGCCCAGTCGATGCAAGGTAGGCGCACGGTTGAGCAGCACGGGATGCTCGGTGATCACCTCTTCGAGGATGTCCCACACCTCGGGACGCTCTTTCTCCACCATCTTCTTGGCGCTCTTGATGGTGTTGACGTAGCCCTGCTCTTCCAGCTTGTTGTAGATGAAGGGCTTGAACAGCTCGAGGGCCATCTTCTTGGGAAGGCCACACTCGTGGAGCTTGAGCTGGGGGCCGACCACGATGACCGAACGGCCGGAATAATCGACCCGCTTGCCGAGCAGGTTCTGACGGAACCGGCCCTGCTTGCCCTTGAGCATGTCGCTCAACGACTTGAGGGGGCGCTTGTTGGGACCGGTGATGGTCTTGCCGCGGCGACCATTGTCGAACAGAGCGTCAACTGCCTCTTGCAGCATGCGGCGCTCGTTGCGGATGATGATCTCCGGCGCATTGAGCTCGAGCAGTCGCTTGAGACGGTTGTTGCGGTTGATGACCCGGCGGTACAGATCGTTCAGATCGCTGGTCGCGAAGCGCCCGCCATCGAGCGGCACCAAGGGCCGCAGATCCGGCGGTAGCACCGGAATGACCGAGAGCATCATCCACTCAGGTCGGTTGCCGCTCTCTCGGAAGGCCGAGACGACCTTGAGTCGCTTGGACAGCTTCTTGCGCTTGGCCTCACTGGTGGCCGCGCGCATCTCCTTGCGCAGCACCTCGGCCAGAGCGTGGACGTCCACCTGCTTGAGCATCTCGATGGTGGCGTCGCCACCCATGCTGGCCTTGAACGCATCAGGGCCGTACTCGTCGACGAGCTCGAGATAGCGATCCTCGGTGAGCAGCTCACCGCGGGTCAGCGGCGTCTCCTTGGGATCGATGATGATATAGGCCTCGCAATAGAGCACTCGCTCGAGATCTTTGAGCGAGATGTCCAGGATGTTGCCAATCCGGGACGGAAGGCTCTTGAGGAACCAAATGTGAGCCACCGGCGTGGCCAAAGAGATGTGGCCGAGCCGATCACGGCGCACCTTGGAGGGGATGACCTCGACGCCGCATTTCTCGCACACGATGCCACGGTGCTTCATGCGCTTGTACTTGCCGCAGTTGCACTCGTAGTCTTTGACTGGCCCGAAGATCTTGGCGCAGAACAGGCCCTCCCGCTCGGGCTTGAACGTGCGGTAGTTGATCGTCTCGGGCTTTTTCACCTCACCGTGAGACCACTCCCGGATTTTCTCCGGGCTGGCCAACGAGATGCGGATCGCGTTGAAGGAGAGTGGATCCTTGGGCTTTTCGAAGAAGCTGAAGATATCACGCATGGCTCACTCCTCCTCCGCGGCGGCTGGCTCTTGGGGAGCCGTCTCGACGAGCTCGACATTCAGACACAGGGACTGGAGCTCCTTGATGAGCACGTTGAAGCTCTCAGGGAGACCCGGGTCGAGGGCGTATTCGCCCTTGACCACTGATTCGTACATCCGGGTGCGCCCTTGCACGTCGTCGGACTTGACGGTCAAGAACTCCTGCAGGGCGTAGGCGGCGCCATAGGCCTCCATCGCCCAGACTTCCATCTCCCCCAGGCGCTGGCCACCGAACTGAGCTTTGCCTCCGAGCGGCTGCTGGGTCACCAGCGAGTAGGGGCCAATCGAGCGCGCGTGGATCTTGTCGTCCACCAAGTGGTGAAGCTTCAGCATGTAGACGATGCCAATGGTGACATCGTTGTCGAAGGCCTCACCCGTGCGGCCGTCGAAGAGCGTGGCCTGGCCAGAGGTGGGCAGGCCGGCGAGCTCGAGCGCGCTGGTGATTTTTGCCTCTGGCACACCGTCGAACACCGGCGTGGCCATGTGCACCCCGCGACGCTGCTTACCGGCAAAGCGTCGGGCATCCTGGTCGCTGAGCGAGTCGATGAGCTCCTCAGCTTTGCTGTCCCCCTTGAACACGGTCTTGAGGAACTTGCGCACCTTGGCGGTTTCTTGCTGCTCATCCAACATGGCCTGGAGTTGGCGGCCCAGCTCTTGAGCGCCCCAGCCCAGGTGGATCTCGAGCACCTGGCCGATGTTCATGCGGCTCGGCACCCCCAGCGGGTTGAGCACGATGTCCACCGGGATACCGTCTTCCGTATAGGGCATGTCGTTCTCGGGAACGATGCGGCTGACGACGCCCTTGTTGCCGTGCCGGCCGGCCATCTTGTCGCCCACCTGCAGCTTGCGCTTGATGGCGATGTAGACCTTCACCATCTTGATGACCCCTGGCGGCAGCTCATCACCCTTGCTGAGCTTCTCGATCTTGTCGCGGAAGTGCTCCTCCCGGCTGCGGACCATGTCTTCCAGGTCCTGCAGAATCCGCCTCACCTTCTCGGTCTGCTTGATGGGGATCTCGCCCCAGTACTTGCGCGGGATCTCGACGAGCTCTTCCTCGACGATTCGGTGGCCCTTGGGCATCAAGACCTTGCCGTTGTCGTCGACGAGCTTGCCCTCAGTCACCTTGTTGCGGAGCAGCTCTCTCACTCGTCGATAGAACGAGTCTCGGAGAATCTTGATCTCCTCGTCCCGGGTCCGCTCGATGCGCGCACGCTCTTGGTCTTCGATCTCTTTGGCCCGCGAGTCCTTCTCCTGGCCCTTACGGGAGAACACCCGGGCATTAATCACGATGCCGCCCACACCAGGGGGCACCTTGAGGGAGCTGTCCCTCACGTCGCCGGATTTCTCACCGAAGATGGCCCGCAGCAGCTTCTCCTCAGGAGACAGCTGGGTCTCACCTTTCGGCGTCACCTTGCCCACGAGAATGTCCCCGGGGCTGACCTCGGCACCGATCCTCACGATACCCGACTCATCCAGATCCTTCAGGCCCTCTTCGCCGACGTTGGGGATGTCCCGAGTAATCTCCTCTTTGCCCAGCTTGGTATCCCGAGCGACGCACTCGAACTCCTCGATGTGGATCGAGGTGAAGACGTCGTCCTTGGCGATCCGCTCGCTGACCAGAATCGAGTCCTCGAAGTTGTAGCCCTGCCAGGGCATGAAGGCGGCGAGCACATTCTGGCCAAGGGCCAGCTCGCCCATGTCCATCGCCGGCCCATCGGCTAGCACGTCGCCCGGCTTGACCCGGTCTCCGGTGCGAACGATCGGCTTCTGGGTGTAGCAGGTGGACTGGTTCGAGCGCTGATGCTTGATGAGGTGGTAGATGTCCGGAACCTCGGAGCCCTCGCCCGTCGGTCGCACGACGACACGGCGGGCATCGACGCTCTCGACCGAACCGTTACGACGAGCGACCACACACATGCCCGAGTCACGGGCTGACCGCTCTTCCATCCCCGTGCCCACCAGCGGCGCGTGAGTCGTGATCAAGGGCACCGCCTGACGCTGCATGTTCGAGCCCATCAAGGCGCGGTTGGCGTCGTCGTGCTCGAGGAAGGGAATCAGCGCGGCCGAAACACCCACCGTTTGTTTGGGCGAGATATCGACGTAATCGATGTCATCCTTGGTGACCTGTTTGAGATCACCCTGCACGCGGGCCAGCAAAGTGCCGTCGCGGAGCT
>JAUVCD010000494.1 GCA_030590865.1 Myxococcales bacterium
GCGCCACCGCCACCACCGCTGCTGCCGCCGGTGCCTGAGGTCGTCGTCCCACCGCCGCCTGTGGGACCGTCACCGCCGCCGCCTCCGTCGGCGCAGCCGGTGATCGCACCCGCGGCACCTAGGCCGATCACTACCGTCAAAACTGCTGCCGACCCGAGTCGCTTCGTCATCGTCGCCTCGCCCGCCTAGCTGCTCCCAAGGGTCTCCCGCCTGAGCCTAAGGCGCCAGAATGACCGCGCCGCCAGCCGGCACGGTGAAGGTTGCAGTGCCGCCACCGGTCACGGTCACGTTGGGACCACCCAGCTCGTCGTGAAGCACCGTGCCGCCGCTGATCCCCAGACCCGTGAGATCCACGGTCACCGGCTCGTTCACGTAGGAGCGAGTGAGCCCGACGACGGCAGTCGGGCCGTTGGGCACGCTGCGCGCGAAGGACAAGGTGTCTTCCGTCGCGGCCAGGGACTGATAACCACCTCGCCGCAAAGCCACCAGCTTCTGCCGTGCCTTACCTAGCTTGCGAATGTGGGTCACCGTAGCCAACTCGTCGGCATTGAGCTGCCCTTCAGGACGCCACCAATAACGGTTGTTCGGATCGGCGCCACCCCACTGGCCATATTCGTCGCCGTAATAGAGCAATGGCGCACCCGGCAGGGCGAGCAGCCAGCTCATCCCGATGCGCATCCTTCGATAGGGCTCCGAGTCGCTCGGTTGCTGCGCCTCGTTGGACCATTGGTTGTTCACGACCGACCGCTCGTGGCTCGAATCCTGACCGCGGTAGTCGGCCATGCTCACGAAGCGAGGCGTGTCGTGGCTGCCGATATAGGGCGTCATGATGGCCCCCTCGGGCCACTTGCTCTGACCGTGCTGGAACCAGTAGTCGGCGTGGAGCATGCCCTCGTCCCCATAGGCGAAGGTCCGGTATGAGACGCCGTGATAGAGCACGAAATCGAACTGCCCGTCGAGCCCGTGAGGGCCGACATATTTGGCGATGGTGCCGTAATTCTCGTCGTTGCAGGGATCGGAGCAGTCATTCCAACCCATGGCGGTCTCGCCCATCAGAAAATGGCGCACCCCGGTCTTCTCGAACGTCTCGCGGACCTCGGCCGAGAGGTTGCGAGTGGCCACCTCTTCGACGTGTTTGACCGCATCGACCCGCAGCCCGTCCAGATCGAACTCGTCCATCCACCAGACGGCGTCGGCCACGAATTGCGCGTTGGCCTCAGGCACCGTGTGGTCGATGTCAGGCATGTAGTCGCGGAACATGCAGTCCAGAGCGTGGCCGGTCCAATCGCAGTTCTGGGTCCCACAGACGCAGCCGGTGCGGAACCAGCTCGGATGAGCAGTCACGTACTCATGGTCCTCGTGCACGTGGTTGAGGACGTAGTCCATCAGGATGCGGATACCGTGAGCGTGGGCTTCAGCCACCATGGCGCGCAGCGCCGTGTCGCCGCCGAGGCGGGGATCGACCTCCCGCGCCTTGACGGGCCAGTAGCCGTGGTACCCGGTGACCTGGGTAACGTTGTCCGCCGCCAGATAGGCACCTGCCGGGTTGGTCTGGAACGGCGTGAGCCAGATGGCGCGCACGCCAAGCTGGTCGAGCGTGCCCTCGGCGATGGCCAGCCGCAGCCCCTCCAGATCACCACCAAGCCAGTCGGCCCGCGAGTCAGCCCCCGAGGTTGGTCCCGGGTTGTTGCCCGGCGCGCCATCGCGAAAGCGGTCGGTCATGACCATGTAGATGAGCGCGTCCTGCCACGAGAAGGCCTCCGCCTCGACCCAGAACACCAGCCGCAGCGGCTCGCTGGCCCGACCGCTCTGGGTCGCCGCCGTCACCAGCAGTCGGTATTTGCCATCCGCCAGGCCGGCCAGGTCGATGGTCACCGTGCCGTCCGACGCGACCGCCAACTCGGTACCGGTCAAGGCCGTAGCCGCACTGTCCTTCACCAGGCTGGCCTCGAACGCCGACGGATCGGGGCCGGTTTGATCGAACCCATCGACGAAGGACAAGCTCGCCTGATAGGTACCCTGCCCCGGACCCGGGCGGGCCACAGTACTGGACTCGACCACCAGCTCAGGGAAGTTGCAGTCCCTTACCTTGATGGCCGAGTTCTCTTCGCCATCGATGTACTTGCGGCGCACCTGGGCCGGGTCGAACACCCATTCGGTGTTGCTGTCGACGTCGTAGACGAGCTTGTAGGCGTGGAGGCCTGGCGCCAGATCCACCGATGCGGTGTAGACGCCATCGGTGTCCGGGTCGGTCAACTCGGTCGCCGTAGCGAGCTCGAAGTCATGCCACTGTCCCGCCACCCGCGGGTTGCTCAAGCTGGTGGTCGGCTCGAAGCTGAAGGTCGTCGGGCAGAGGTCAGTCCAGCTGCCGCCACCTGAGCCGCCGCTGCCGCCACCAGCCCCTGTTCCGCCTCCCACCCCGCCTGAACCGCCGCCACCGGAGGTCGTCCAGCCGATACCACCAGTGCCGCCATCGCCCTCCCCATCACCGGCACAGCCCACCGCACCGAAGAGCAGGGCAAGGGAAGGCACAAGCCACCATCCAGCGTCGCGAGTCATCACTCGAAGAAAATAGCAGATCATATTAGTAACTCAACAGTGAGTTACTAATATGCCCCCTGGCAGGGGTCCTCGGCGCGCAGCAAAATGCGGAACGACAACCCGTCGAGTGGGATGGTGGTCACCGTTCCTGTAGCCACGGTGAAGGGGCTCGCCGAAGTGACGTCGATGTAATCGCCGACCGGCACACTGGCCGGAGGAAGCTCGATGGATGTGGGCTCTAGGCTCGTGGTGAGCAAGACGATGACCGGATGGTCCAGGTGGCGCCCTCGCAGATAGGCGTAGCCGTCGCTGGCCGTCACCGCGGCCTGGCGATCACCGCGACGCAGCGCAGCCGAGCAGCTGCGCAGCTTGGCCAACCTCATGGTGGTATCACGCACAGCCAATTGCAGCTCTGACAGCTCGGCATCAGAGGGCATCACCCGCCGACAGTCAGGATCATTGGCCCCGGCCAGACCAATTTCGTCGCCCTGAAACAGCACGGGCACGCCCGGCAGAGTGAACTGGATCGCCAAGGCGAGCTCGAGGCGCGCGTAGGGTTCCGACTCGAGGGGCTGCACCGCTGGACTCTCCCAGGGATCACCCGATCCGTCACCGTGAGCGACAGAGACGAACCGAGCCGTGTCGTGGTTGTCGAGCATGCGGGCAAGCACTGCACCCGAACCGGCTAGGCCGGCCTCCTCGGCGGCCAGAACGGCCTCGACGGTTTGGAAGCCACTGCTGCCCGTCGCGATGGCGCCCTGCAGCGCCCACATGAGGGGAAAATCGAACACGCTGTCGAGGCCAGCGGACCCTAGGTAGTACTGGAGGTAGTCCACGGCACCGACTCCCGGCCCGGTGAACACTTCGCCTAATAGGAAGGTCGCCGCCCGCGGGTAGTGGGCCGCACGGAGCTCATGGACAAGCCGCCGGGTCACCGCCCGGGGCATCATCGGGATGGCATCGATCCGTAAGCCGTCGAGATTGAAGCGACGAGTCCACCACAAGGCGTCGTCGACCGCAGCGCGCATCGCATCGGCGTTCTGCCACCGGACGTCGGGGAGATAGGGGGTGAACCAACAGCTCTCGATGTGGCTCGACCAGGAACAGTCTGTGGCGCCGCAAACGCACCCTTCTGGATAGAACCAGCCGTCGTCGCGATGGTCCAGGTAGCGAGGGTTGTCCTGATAAACGTGGTTGGGTACCAGGTCCAAGAGCACGGCGATGCCGCGGCCGTGGGCGGCGGCCATCAGTTGGTCCAGTCCATCCTCCCCACCGATTCGGGGATCGACGGCACGACTGTCTAGCGGCCAGTAGCCGTGATAGCCCTCGTAGAGCCTGCCGTCGTTACCGAGGTGCTGCCCCTCGGGATTGACGTAGGCTGGTGATAGCCACAAGGCCGTGACGCCGAGATCGTCGAAGGTGCCGCTCTCAATCGCCGCGGTCACACCGCCCAGGGTGCCACCAGCCCGGCGACCTGGTGTCTCAGGCGGCTCGAGCGGCGCTCCGCCGTCTCCCGCAAAGCGATCGATCATCACTTGGTAGATCACGGCATCTGCCCAGGTGGCGGCACGGGGGGAGCGCCAGGTCACCGCCCGGGCCACCTCGGCACTGCGCCCTTGGACGTCCATCGCAGTGAGCACCACAGTGTGCTTGCCCGCTGGTGCTCCCGGCGCTCGCACCACCAGTCGACCGGTCTCGTCGTCGACCGTCTCGATGGGCAGCACGACGCCGTCCGTCGTCTGAGCGCTCACGCTGGCGACGTCAAGCTCGTCGCCCCCGGCAGCGGCCAGGAAAGTCCCGCGGACGGTGAACGTGCCGTCTGAGGACATGGATGCCTCGTCGAGGGCCACCGCAGGCACCGAGCAGTCTGGGATGAGCAACAAGGACACCTCGTCCTCACCCCGGTAGGTGGTCAACGGATTGAAGGAATCACGCCGTTGTCCGGTACCGCTGTCGACGACGTAACCGTGCTCACCGGCGCCGGGCTCGAAGCGCGCCAACAACCAGTCACCGCCGTAGGGCTGGGCCAGGATCCCCGGCTGCCGCCAATCATCCCAACTGCCGACGACTGCCGCAGTCCCCTCCGAGGCAGGCACCCAGACGCGGGCAAAACAATCTCGCAACGGCGGATCACCCCCACAGCCGCAGGTTAACGCCAACAGCACGCCAACCCAGCCGATCGGCCAAGAGGTCAACTGTGTGGGTGGGCGGGACACGGGATGATCGTAGCTCAATCTGAAACCGATCACTGGAATGACAGCTGATCACCTGCCAGGGGTGGACCGGGTGAGGCGGCCAGTTTCGCCCTGCACGACGAGCGAGGAGATGATAGGCTGACTGCTTCACACTGCGCAGGGCGACTGGGCCGCGTGAGTGCGCCGAGGAGATGGAAGTGAACGCGAACGAATTCAAAGATAACGTCCGGGCGGCCAATGCTGAAGAGGGTGTCTCGAATGACGAATTCGAGAGACTGACCGGGGACTACCGAACCATGACCGGGGGATTTGGCGGGGGGCTCGTCGTCTACGCGCTCAGCTCCTGGCTGACTGGCTCAGGTTACGCCCAGCTCGACGTGGCGCTCCGGCAGAACAAGAGCTACCAAGAGTACAAGGCGATGGGTGGCCCCTGAGCGGGTCTCCGTCGGCGGTGCAAGCGGCTAGTTTGCAACCAATACTCGAGCTGAGCGGGCGGGCACCGAGATGTCAGGGCCGTTGTGCGCGCTGCCGTCGATCTCATCGGTATAGGAGCCGCTGGGGACACCTGAGACGTTGGCGCTACCGTCCCCACGATTGATCACCACGACCACCTCGTCGGCCGCCTCGTTCATGCGATAGGCCAGGGTGTCGTTGGTGACCGACAGGGTGGTGCGGCTGCCTCTCCGCAGCGCTGGATGATCGGCGCGAATCGAGGCCAAGGTCGCGATGCGATCTCGCAAGAACGTTTGCCCCGCGGTATAGCCGGACCACTGCATGAAGCGGCGGTTGTCAGGATCACCGGCGCCAGGCAACCCGACCTCGTCGCCGTAATAGATGAGCGGGACACCGGGCAAAGTGAAGAGCACCGCGAAGGCGTTGGCCACCCGCTCGAAGGCGCTGAGCTGGCCTGGCAAGCTCGGCTTGTTGTTCCAAGCCAGGTTCTTGCCATCCGCCCAGGGATCACTCCACACGGGCGAGTCTTGAGCAAAGTGGATCGACCGCGGCACGTCGTGGTTGCCGACGAAGGTGCTCATGATGCCGGCGCCGTAATACCCATCGTTGTCGCTGAGGAAATTGTCCAGATCCTGCATCGAGGCGGCCCGGATGAGCAGCGTCGACACCAGCGCGTTGCGCATCGGGAAGTCGAACTGGCCGTCGAGCATGGTGCTCGGATCGACGTAATAGGCGATGGTGGATTTGTTACCCGTGAAGGTCTCGCCGACCATGTAGAAGTGCTGCTCGGTGACTGCTTCGATGTCGGTCTTCACCTTGGCCCGCAAGTCGGTTAGCCAAGCGTCCTCGATGTGTTTGACCGCATCGAGACGAAACCCGTCCACGCCGGTGTCCAAAGCCCATTGGATGGCGTTGTTCACCGAGTAGTCGCGAGCCGCCTGCACGGTGAAGTTGAAGTCAGGCAGATAGTCGGTGAACCAGCAGCGCCTACCTTCCGCGCCATCCCAAGAGCAACCCTGACCGCACACGCAGTACTGGCCGTTGTTGTCGAGGGGCCAGAACCAGTCCTGGTGTTGGCTGTAGACCGGCGAGTCGACATGCACGTGGTTCATCGCGTAGTCGATGATGACCTTGAGATCCCGCTGGTGGGCGGCATCGACCAGATCGATCAGCTCTTGCATCGAGCCGAAGCGCGGCTGAGTGGCGTTCAGATCGGTGGGCCAGTAGCCGTGGTAGGCGCTGTACATGTGGCCATCGGTCCCCAGACCGCTGGCGTTGGTGTTGGCCGCCGGTACGCTGAGCCACAAGGTGTTGACCCCGAGATCGGTGAAGTAGCCCTCCTCGATCTTGTCGATCACTCCGGCCCAGTCGCCGCCCTGGAAATTGGCGGGCGTCTCCACGCCTGACACAGGCGAGCCGTTGTTGCTCTGATTGCCGTCGAGGAACCGATCGACGAACACGAAGTAGAGCACCGCGTCGCGCCAGTCGAAGTCACCGAGCAGCGGGGGCACACAGGTCCACTCCTCGCAGGTCTGGCCGGCGAGCAACGAGTTGAAGCCTCCCTCGCCATCATCCACCTGCGTCGGGTTGTCCGGATCGATGATCCAGGTGCTCCCGTCGAGGACGAACTTGTACTGCACCGCCACGTCCCAGGGCACGTCCACCTCGGCGGTCCAGGTGTCACCCTCCAGGGTCATCGGCATGCCGAGGTCCCAGCCATCAGGCGCCCAATCGCCGCGTACCTCGGCCGTCTGCTCGCTTCCCTTGGCGAGAGTGAAAATGGTGGCGCAGCGCTTCAGCTCATCGTCACATTGGGGCGGGCCGGGTTCGCCACCACTGCCACCAGTGCCGTAGGTGGCACCATAGCCGTAGCCAGGCGGACCACCGCCACCTGGGTTGAACGCCCCGGTCCCAGGCGGGATCTCGCTCAAATAATTGGTGACGTCCGAACAGGCCAGCGTGCCTGCCAGCGACAGGGCCAAGCCCAGAAGAAAAACAGCAATGAGGTTGAGCCGAGCCATGACAACCACTGAGTTCCGAGCAACCGCTTAGTAACTCCGTCCTGAGTTACGGTTTATACACTTTCTAACTCTCGATGACCAGCGACACCCTCCCCTACCGCCGGTGACCCTGGCTCGCACCGCTGCCATCGAGCATC
>JAUVCD010000430.1 GCA_030590865.1 Myxococcales bacterium
GCGGGCGGGTCCGAGGCCCGCCGAGGTGCCTGCCTCCGAGGGGGGGGGGGGCGCGGCTGCGCGCGCGGCGGCGAGGGTTGCTTCTGTCCTTTCGCCATCGGCGCCTCAGGGTTCGAGAAGCCCCTCGGCCTGAGCCCAGAAGCCCTCCTGGGGAATGCCGTAGTCCAGCTTGACGATGGTCATATCCGCAGTGCTCACCAGCGCGTTGGCCGGAAAGGTGTCCGTACGGAAAGCCATCTGGTTGACCGGATCGAGCACCGCCGCATAGTTGACGGCGAACTCGTCGACCCACGAGTCTAGGTCGGCAAAGTCTGCTGGCTCACCGATGCTGGCGCTCTCGACCACGATGACCATGAACTCCATCCCCCGGGGCTGGAGCTCGGCATACTCGCCAGGCAAGAGCTGTGCAGCCTCGTTCTTACAGGGATTGCACCACAAGGCCGAGCCATTGATGAGCAGCGCCTTGGGCTTGGGCTCCCCCTCCCCGAAGGGCGAGCCTGGACCATAGGTGGCATCCCCCGTCGGGTTGTAAAAGTTGCGGAGACTCAATTCTACGCGGCGTGCCTCGCCAGTACCCTGCGCGGGACGGGCGTAGCCGGTGAAGCAGAACGAGGGGATGATTTGGCCCTCGGTGGTGCCATAGGGCCCCGCTGGGTAGCCAAGGCCTCCGTCTAGATCATCGCCGCAGGCGGACCTGCCCGAGTCAGGCACCGGATCGAGCGCGTCGCCGCTCCCGCTAGTGCAAGCCACCAGGGCCGCCATCAGAGCGACGAGCGACAGTGGTTTGATGATTCTGTTCCCGACGCCCATGGTCAACCGACTTGGGTACCGACGATCCGGTGCAGCCATGCCGAAACAAACGTTAGCATTTCACGGAGGTGCGGCGCCACGGAGCGAGCGGCGCTGATCGGAAAAGTCGAAGCGGGTGAGAGACAAGTAGGGCGGGGCGAAAGCTATCGCATAGGCCACCAAGGCCGGTGCATCACGACCGTGCTGTGCCAGCAAGACGAAGAAGAACAAGGCGGCCGGCACCCGCATGAACATGTCCATCGGAGGCACCCGCCGACGCGCTCCGACCCGCAGCGACCAGGTGGCCAGCCCCAGCGACAGCACCCAGGCGACGGTCACGAAGGGCCAGGGGTCGATGGTCACGTTCACCCAACGAAGCAATCCCCACCAGCTGGCCAGCAGCAGCAGATGGGTGCCGATCGGGGCCACCAGCAGCACCACGAGATCGGCGAGTCGGCTGCGTTCGAGGCGGCTGTTGTGGTCGAGAAAGGCCATACACAACCCGCCATAGAGCGCCCAGCCGAGCACGCCGACAGGTGGCACAGCGAAGAGGCCCGGCTCGGTCCAAGCCCACAGGCCTGAGTGAACTGCGATGGGCTCGATCATCGAGGCGTCGGCGAGCACGATGGCGGCCCCTGCCAGGGGGACGAGCCGGTGGCGTGGTCCCAGCAGGTGGCCCGCAACATCCCAGGCCGATTGAATGACCACCGGCCAGATGAGCAGCACGGTGAGGGGCACCCGGCCGACGAAAACCACCCAGCAAGGGTCGTAGAAATAGAAGCCATAAAGCCGGATGCAGGTGTCCTCGGCGAGCCAACTGCCCACCGCCAGCAGCGCCATCCGAACCAGGAAGCGCCGCGCGTCTGCCGCCCGCCTGGCGCGCACGACCACGAAGAAGGCCACGATGGCGAAGGCGACGAGCTGAAGGATGACCATCGGTTCGCTCTCTTAGACTGGTAAGCCGACACCGGGCAAGCCCGCCCAGACCCAGAGGTGATAGCCGACGAGCAGCGCTGCACCGAGCCAGGTGAGGCCGATGCAATCCCGGGCGGTAATGCCACGCTTCAGGGCCCGCTTGTAGACGATGAGCTGCAGCACCGGCGCCGCAGCCATGATGAAAATGCGCCAGGGCAGAGCATCGGTGAGATAGCCGACCCCCAAGCAGGCCAGCGAGCCAACCACCAGCCCGTCAATGATCCTGACCGCACCGCGTTGTCCGTGAACCACGGCGTAGGACCGCACCCCAGCCAGGGCGTCCCCCGGAGCGTCCCGGAGGTCGTAGATCACTTCGTAGCTCAGCTCGAAGAGGACAAAGAACCCGGCCGAATAGAGAATCGTCGCGACGCTAATGCCGGTTGGCCGCAAGGCAGCGTCGAGGCCCCAGCCCGAGACCGCCAGTGGATAGCCGAAGACGGTGAGCATGAAGCCCGCGGCCGAGGCAGTGTTCTTGAAGAAATAGAGCTGCTTGATGCGCCGACGGCCGGGCAAGATCGGCCAGTTGTAAGCGAAGCCCAGCAGATGATAGGCGACCCGCAACGGCGTGAGCGCACTAGCCACCAGCTGGACAGCGACCAAGGAGGTGAAGAGCAGCCCGAAGCCACCAACCAGAATGGCCTTGCGATGACAGGCAACGAAGTCGGTACCGATGATGGCGTTGGCTTGGTCTTCCTTCAGATCGACGACTCGATTGAGCAGGTTCACCAAGAACCAGTCGAGGGCACAAATGCCGGCGAGCAGCCAGGGGTGCTGACCGGTGAACAGCCAACCAAAAGTGAAGGTGCCGCAGGCCGCGATGGCGACGATGTGCAGCCGGCCGATGCTGGCCAGCAGCCGCAGCGGAGCGAGCGCGCGGTGCCCGCCATCCGCGGCCGGTCGCCCTCCCGGGTGTACCGCTGTGGCCATGGCATGCTAATCAATCACGGTTCGGTGCGACGCAACCCTTTTGGCCAGTCGCCACGAGCTGAGGACCACGTGCTCATCATGGGTGTTCGCTTCGCAGCCACGTTGTTGTTGGTCTGGACAATGCTGCTGACCAGCGGCTGCGACCGCCCCTACGACGTGGGCGACCACGTGCTGGTCGAATGGGAAGGCAACGTCTACCCAGCCCACATCAAAGATGTTCCCAGGCCTGGCAAGGTGAAGGTCCACTACGACGGCTACGACGACATCTGGGACGAACTCATTCCCCGCAGCCGGATCAAGGGCCGCGTGAAGGGGCAGGTCACCATCCCGGACCCGCCGGAGAAAGTCCGGCGGACCGCGGTCAATGCCGCCAAGACCAACCAGTACAAAATCGGCGATCGCGTCAAGGTGGAGTGGCACCACACCTACTACTCCGCAGTCATCGTGGGCATCGTGGGCCCCGAACGTTACCGCGTTCACTACGAGGGCTACGGCAACGAGTGGGATGAGAACGTGGGTCGCGAGCGCATCCAGGTGAAATAGGCCAACCCCTGGACGCACCATGACGGAGGAAAACCCATGAGCTTGTCCGCTGCTCTCGCTGACGACACCAAACGCACCGCGGTCATCGACGACTGCGTCGACCTGGTGGACTCGGAGGTGCAAAAAAAGAAGGGCCTAGGTGGGATGGTCATCAAGGCGGGCTACAAGGCCGTCAAGAGCATCAAGCCAGGTTTCATCCGCAAGGTGGTGGAGGGTCTGTTCGACCGTTGGGCCGCCAAGCTCGATCCCATTTGGGACGAGGCCGTGGCCAGCGGTACGCCGCCACCGCAGTTCTTCGAGGACGAACGCTCGCGAGTCGCCGAAGCGCTGCTCGCGGTCACCGATGAGCGGGCCGAGAACGCCGACAGCAAGCTGGTACGAAAAACCTACGAGAAGCTCCGGCCCACGGCGAAGAACCATGTCGAGCAGGCGGTGCCGGGCTTGGCTGCGCTACTGGGCAAGCACGCCACCTGAAACCACGGAGAAAGCCCATGCAAACCGAGGGGATGGTCATCCATGAACATGGCGGGCCCGAGGTGCTTGGACGCCAGGTGTTCGAGCTGGATGAGCCCGGCCCACACCAGGTTCGGGTGCGCATCCGCGCCGTGGCGCTCAACCATCTCGACCTCTGGGTGCGCCGCGGTGGCCCGGCCTTCAGGCTGAGCTACCCGCACCGCCTGGGCTCGGATCTGGCCGGGGAGGTCGAAGCCCTGGGCCCGGGAGCTCGCGGGGTGTCGCTAGGAGACCGCGTGATGGTCCATCCAGCCATCAGCTGCGGCACCTGCGCCGCCTGTCGTGCTGGCTCGGACAACCTGTGCCGCACCTATCAAATCCTGGGCGAAAACACCCAAGGCGGCTACGCCACCCATCTCAACGTCCCGGACGACGGCCTGCTCTTGATCGGCAACGCCCTCGATTTCGCCACCGCCGCGGCGCTGCCCCTATGCACGCTGACCGCCTGGCAGATGGCCTATCGCAAAGCCCAGGTGCGGCCTGGCCAGACCGTGCTGATCACCGCCGCCGGCAGCGGCGTATCCACCATGTTGATCCAGCTGTGCAAGCTGGCTGGTGCCCGCGTTCTGGCGTCGACCACCAACCCCGCCAAGGTCGAGCCAGCCCGACAGCTCGGCGCCGATGAGGTGATTGTCAGCTCAGAGAAGGACCTAACCAGGGAGGCCAAGCGTCTCACCGGCCGGGCCGGCGTCGACGTGGCCTTCGATCATGTCGGCGGCGAGCTGTTCGAAAAGGCGCTGGCCGCGACGCGCCGAGGCGGCCGGCTCGTGATTTGCGGAGCGACGGCGGGCTTCACGCCTAAGATCGATCTGCGTCACATCTTCTTCAAGCAAGTGGAGATCTTGGGCTCGACGATGGGGCGCAAAGGCGACCTGGCCGAGGCGCTGCCCATGATGCTCGACGGCCGGCTGCGCCCGGTAGTGGATCGCACCTTGCCCCTCTGGGAAGCCCGCACCGCCCACGAGGCGCTCGAAGGACGCCAAGTCTTCGGCAAGATCGTCCTGACCGTACCCTAGCCAGGCGGGCCACCGCAGGCCGTGTCCTAGTCCCCAGGCGTCTCCGGTGGCTCTTGAGCACTGAAGCGCACGCCCTTGCGCTGCTCACCACGTTTGACCGCGATGGACGTCGACTGCATTTGCCTGCCCCCGGGTAACCCCACGGTGAACACATAGCTGCCCGCCCGGAGGCCGGGCACCGTGAAGCTTCCTCGGGGATTGGAGAACGTGTGCCGGTAACGCCGCTCCGCCTCGCCGCCCTCGGCAGGGTGGAAGCTATCAATGGAGATCACGAAGCTCCGCGGCGGATGGCCGTCTGAGTCGATCACGACCCCAGCGATGGAAGCAAAGCGAGCGAGCACCAGCAGGTTGCCCGTGCCGAGCTCGAGCACCACCTGGGGCGAGTCGTCGAAGCCTTGGATCTTCGCCACCGCTTCACAACCTGCGCTGCCCTCCGGGAGCTCGAAGCGACCGTAGCGATCGGTCGACACGGAACGCTGGCGTTTGAAGTCGGCAACGCAACCGACCTGGGCGCGCGCCACACTGGCGCCGTCGGGGTCGACCACCTCGCCTGCCACGCCATCGCCATCGGCCAGCGAAACGTCCACCCTTTGCTCTCCATCCGGCTCGCTGCGGCGCACCGAGACCCGCGTCTCGGCATAACCGGTCGCCCGGGCCACGAGGATCACCGGCTGGGTGGGCACCGAGTGCAGCCTGAAGCCGCCGTCCTCATCGCTGATCGTGCGCAGGCGACCAAAGTCCGCCACCTCGATCTCCACACCCTCGAGCGCACCATTCGAGCTGTCGGTAACGATGCCAGAGAGCTCACGGATCCCCTCGGCCGGCTCTTCTTCCTCGTCTGCCCAAGGCTCCTCCAGATCCGTCTCCAGCTCTGAGGTCGCCTCCTCGAACTCCTCGCCATGTTCACGAGGCGGCGAAATCCGCGACGGCGGCGATTGTCCACGGCTCGCCGGCTCGTCTCGGAGTCCGGCGATCATGGCAAAGCTGACCACCACCAAGACGAGCCCCGCCATCCACGCCACAATCCAGCGACCCTCGAACATCTCGTCCCCTTCCTTTTACCGCAGCACGGCCCCGTCCGACACTGACCGTGCGATGATTGACCCATGGGTGGGCCCTCCTCCACGACCCTGCTGCACGCCCTCGGGCGATCAGGGTCCCGTTCGGTGATTGACGCATTCTGTGCCCGCGGTGGCCAGGCGCTCAGAGAGCTGCTCGACGCCCTGGTCCACCCGCCGCCTCGGTTGGAAGGCGCCGAGCCGGTCAACGGACGGGCTGTCTACGAGGAAGAGGAGGAGTGCATCTCCCGTCTCGCCGTCGCCCATCCAGAGCTTTTCGTCCAACTGGTACAGGAGCAGCCTGGCCTGCTCGATCTCTTCACGGTTGTCTCGGCGGCAGGCCGGGTGCCTGGGGCGGAGACGACCGAGTGGCTCCTGCGCGCCCTAACGCACCGTCGGGGAACATACCGATGGCTCGCCCTCTCAGCCCTGCTGGAGCGGAACGAGCGGCGTGTCGCCCCGAAGCTGCGATCCCTCCTGAAGGACCGCGACGGACTCGTGGCATTCAAAGCCATCGAGGGCTTGTGTCGTTGGGGCTCGCCCGACGATGTTCCGGCGCTCCTCGAGCCAGTGAGAGTCGGCCCGATCGGGGCTCGCGAAGCAGCCCTCGACGCCATCGAAACCATCTGTGGCCGCAGCGGCGACGCCTTACCCGTCGAGCATCCTGGGCCGCGCCTGGAGACGGTCGAGGCTGAGGCGTCAGACGTGGAGATCCCGGTGATGGTCGCTTCTCAGGTCACCGAGGGGATGGTGCTGGCGACGTGGGATGGTGGGGTGTTGCCGGCGCCCTTCGAGGGTATCGTGTCGGCCATCGAGTACGGGAGGGGGACGGTCCGAATCACGCTGCGTCGGGCCTAGTAGAGGTTGCGCCATCGTTCGTCTGTTGATTGAGAGGTCTTTCATGCGCCTAGTTGTTGTTGCAACCGTCATCGTGACCGCCGCGATTGTCGCATCCTGCGACGGCTCGGACTCGGACGAGCCGATAGGGGGCAGTGGAGGATCGACGACCGGCGGCGGCGGCACCGCCAGCGGAAGTGGCGGCGATGGAACTGGCGGCACCAGCGTCGGCGGGCACGCCGGATCGGGGGGCGCAAGCCAAGGAGATTCGATCACCCTGCCCGGCATTGGGTTCGGCACGAAGGCTCAGCCCGGCCCAGTGCTCTACGACGACTTCGAAGGGGGAAACGTCGGGGCTAACATCGAGAACCAGCCGGCGGTGGTGGGCCAATGGAACACCGGCGCCGGCAGCTCGAACCCGGTGTACACCGACACCGAAGCCCACGCGGGCCAGCGCGCCTGCCACCACCCCTTCACGACCAGCGAGACCAACTCGTCGCTGCCGCTGAACCTGGACTTCGACAAGGCCTACCTCGACTTCTGGGTGCGCGCCGATCCGCTAGATCCCACCGAGCCGGACGGCCTCACCCGTAACTGGAAACCCTTCCGACTCTACGGCGACAACGATGCGATGCAGTCTGGCGTCACCATGCTCAACGGCGCCGAAGCGATGATCGTCTATTACATCGATGGCTCGGGCGGGACGGACGTCACCGAGTGGTATGGGGCGCCAACCTACCCGCGACAGCAGTGGTTCCACATTCAGTACTGGCTCGAGCTCAACGATGTCGGTGTCGCCAACGGCATGGTCCGAGCCCTCGTCGATGGCCAGATGGATGGCGCCACTGCCATCGAGCTCCGCGGGTCGAGCGCGCCTATGAACCAGGTGCGGGTGGGACACTATTGGGCTACCGACTCAGTGTCCGGGTGGCCCTACACCAATCCCGGTGCCGACGTCTTCGTCGACTCGGTGTACTTCGACACGTCGTGGGCACGAGTGGAGCTCGGGAATGCCGCTGACTACTCCTCCTGCACGCACCGAGAGATCCAGCTCGTCACAGCTTGGAGCGACACCGAGGTCACCTTCACGGTGCAGCCGGGCAGCCTAGCTGCAGGACCGGTCTGGGCCTTCGTGATCGACGAATCCGACCAGGTCCAGGCCAGCAGCGCTCTCACCCTGCAGTAACGGCGGCGCCTGCGGGATCGCTACTCGGCAACCTCGCAGTACTCCCCAGTGTACTGATCGGTCCCGCAACCCTGGCTGCAAAGCTTGTCCGCATCGACACATTCACCGCCGACGCAGTCTCCGACGACCACCCCGTCGCCGTCGGCGCCTTCTTCGGCATCCGCCGGCAAGCAGACGCACTCGATCTGGCAATCGGCAGCGGTCGCGCAAGCTCTCCCAGCTGGGTTAGCCCCAGGATCATGCCCGCCCGGGCAGGTCGAGTGACACCCGCTCACCAGAGCCACCAGCGCAAGGGCCGGCACCACTGCAGTGACCCAAACAAGCTTCATCTTGCCCAACACGTCTTTCACGCCTCGATCTCCCCAGTCGCGACCAGCGCATCGTCAGGTGGCGGCACCGCGTAGCTCAGCGCCAGCACTT
>JAUVCD010001039.1 GCA_030590865.1 Myxococcales bacterium
CACAAAATCACCTTTTCTTTTCGGTGTCATCTCGATGCCACGTGTATCAAGGTTAACAAACTCCTGAACTGAGCGATTCTGCCGGATGAGATGTGCCAAGATCTTTGCTTCTGGTTGCTTGCGAAAAGCGGATGCATACCCGGCGGTCTGTAGAGCATTTTTGCAAGTGACCAGGAGTAGAGAGGTTGGTGCAGATCGCCGGTGAGAATCGCTCAGTTTAGGTCACACCTATTTCAGACTCCTCGACCAGCGCCGCCAAACCAACGGCTTCAATGTTCTCGGCGAGCGGGAATCGCATCTGTCCCGGGAAGACGATCTGGAGTTGGTCGAGCTCGAGGAGTTCGAACGCCCTCCGCATCGAGCGATCGAGGCGCGGAGCATCAGCGTACTTGAATTCGTAACCGATCTTGCGGCCGCCTTTGCAGATGAGAAGGTCGAGTTCGGCCTGTTGATGCACTCCCCAATAAAAGACCTCCTCCTCGGTGGATTGGTTCAGGCGGATGACCTCCTCAAGTGCGAAGCCTTCCCACGACGCTCCGAGCTTGGGATGTAATTGAAGCTGCGCATCGTCGGTGATTCCGAGAAGTGTGTGCAGCACGCCGCTGTCGCGAAAGTAGATCTTGGGCCGCCGGCGCTGGCGTTTTTTGAGGTTCTCAAACCATGGCTGCAGGCGGCGAACCATGAAGGTCCCGGTGAGAATGTCGAGGTAGCGACTGATGGTCGTATCAGCGACACCGAGAGTCGTACCCAGCTCGGAGGCGTTGAAAACCTGGCCGTGGTAATGCACCAGCATCATCCAGAAACGTCGCATCGTTGCTGCCGGGATTTGGATGCCGAGGGCAGGCAAATCTCGTTCTAGGTAGGTGCTGACATAGGCCGCACGCCACTCGCTGCTGAGCACGGCATCCTCGGCGAGGTAGGCTGGGGGAAAGCCTCCACGCACCCAGAGCTGCGACAGGTTGGGTTGTCCCGCCGCTTGCAGCTCCGCTGCCGAGAACGGAGTAACTTCAACAGAGGAGATGCGCCCAGCAAGCGTCTCGGAGCTCTGCCGAATGAGATCGCGGGAGGCGCTGCCGAGAATAAGGAACTGACATTGCACATCCGGTCTGTCGACTAGGGTGCGCAGAAGGGGGAACAGCTCGGGACTTCGCTGGATCTCGTCGATGACCACCAGACCGCGCAGGCTCTGCAAGGCCAGCTTGGGCGCGCTGAGGCGAGCGAGTCCGTCGGGGTCCTCCAGGTCGAAGTAGTTGAGGAGTTGGGGGAAATCGGGACGAAAACGCTCGACATAAAACCGTGCCAGGGTTGTCTTGCCACACTGCCGGGGCCCCAACAAGGCAACCACGGGATTGACCCGAAAGAGATGGTCGATTCGTCGCAGCAGGCCATCGCGTTTCATGGACCCATAATACATGAAATTTCGGCGATAGGTACAGAGATTTCATGATGAGAAAGGGAGACAAGGGCTCTCAAAATCTGCTGGCGAATCGGAGATGACGAATTGAACAGTGTCCCTTGTATGTGAGAGCCTGGCCGAAGGCTCGGAAACGGCTGCTCGGACTCGGCGGCGGGTCCACCCGGCACGCTTCGAGCCAGCCGCCGTTCGGTTCGAGATCAAAGACCCAGGCGGCGTTGTGTCCGATGCTCGTAATCTTGTCTGCGGCCGCCCCGACAACCAGGCGGCTGCCCGTACGGTCGAGGGCCGCCGCGGCGCCAAAATGGAGCCAGGGAATGGGAGTCGACGGCTCCAGAACGGTCGCCAATTGCCATGGGTCGTCGGGATCGTCGGTGCGATTCCAGAGGTGGACCGCACCTGAAGCGATGTGTTCCCCGCCGGCATCGTCCATGCCGACAAGGATCGTGTCGCCGACGATGTCGAGCGGGAACCGCTCAAACCGCCGCCAGTGGCCGAGAAGCCTGTCGGCGAGGTCCCAGACTTCACCCTCTCCTTCCCTGTGAACGAGAACGGGAACCGAAGACGAGGAATTCGCGCCGCCGCGCCGAGTCACGAGTACGTCGTCATCGAGGGCGAGCACGACACCGAACGCGTCCTGAGTGCCGTCGACCGGCGATTCGAAGCTGCCTGTAAATTCCCAACCGCTCCGATCGCGACGGAACACATGGACCGAGCCGCGCCGGACAGT
>JAUVCD010000268.1 GCA_030590865.1 Myxococcales bacterium
GTGAAACGAGAATCGAGCCGCGAGCATCGAGTCCATCGAGCCTCGAGCTCATCGAGCTCCGAGAATCGAGCTCCGACCCCCGAGCCCAGAGAGTCACTGAACAAGCATGCAACAACTATCCTGTCAGCGAGGGCCAGGAGCTAGGCTGGCAAACGTTCATTCCCTGCGCACTACGGAATGACTGGCTGCGCCTCGCGCGTTTGTCTCCATGATGGTTGGTCGCACTATCGGAACCCTCTCCCTCATCGCCCTGCTCGGCGCCGGTTGCGAGCAGCTCCGGGGCGAGCTCCGCCCTGCCCTGCCTCCCATGGTCCAGCTAGCCCATCAGCAGGACTACGAGCGACAGGTGTGCCAACGACGGATCGCCGAAACCAAGGCACAGCCAGCGCTCCCAGGCACCCCCGCCTTCGACGCAAAGCGTGCCGAGATCCTCGGTCGAGCGATCGGTGAGCCCGCGCTCTTCGTCGCCCCCCCTCAGCCCAGTCCGGACGGCCAGCTGCCCGCTGAGCTCGTCAGCGCTCGGCAACAGGTGGCCAAGCACTCGCCACGACGGCGGGTCGGCAGTCTGCTGAGCCGCTTCCGAGGTCGCCCCGGAGCCCTTCGCCGGCTGCTGTTGCGCGAAGGCTACGTCTATTCCGAGAGGCCCTACGAGGCCTATGGGCTGGTCAATGATGTGACCCTGCCCAAGCTCTTCAACGAGCAGCAAATCTGGCTTCAACGAGGTGAAACGATCCACCGCCTCGAACGTCACCGGGCCCGATTCGGTCGGGGCTTCGAGTACCGCTACTCAGACGGATCGTCGCAAGGCCACACCGCCAAGCTGCTCTTCGCTGATCGAGTCGTCACCGACCGTAGTGTCCTGGACCAACCACTGCACCGAGATGTCCGGTCCTTTCGCGATCGAGTCGGCTTCGATCGGTTGCAGGTGAGCGGCCTCACCGACCGGGCGCTGCTCGCCAAGCTCCGCTTCGGTGACCGCTGGGTCACCGGATTGGTGAGCGCGACAGGGGCTCGGCTCGAGCTGGAATGTGTGGACGCCCCCCTGGCCGTTCGCCGCGAGATCGATGACTTTCGCTCTGCCGATGCGCCCCGCCGACGCGCCCTGGCAGCGCTGCGCCAGGCGGTGGAAGCCATGGTGCTCGAGGCTTTGCCCTTCGACCGTCCGCGGGGGGTCAAGGACCACCTATCGGATGGTCAACTCCGCTCCCAGTGGAATGCCGCTTACCGGCAGGGGCGTGGGTCCTTCACCTACGACGACAAAGGCTATGTCGTGTTCGATCAACAGGGCCGGCCCATGCCGCCGCAAATGTGCGTCGAGATGATCCTCGACGCCTATGAGCGGGCCTCAGGCACCTGGTACCAAGTCCGGGGCGAGCCTCGCAAGCGCCTGAAGGGTGGACTCGACTTCCGGGACCTGGGCGTGGTCAATCGCGCTGGCGTCATGGGCATCGAGACCTACGCCAAGAGCAAGCCAGAGCTCTTCGAAGCATCCCGTTTCCCGTCTAGCGAGCGCATCCGATTCAAAGAACGCGAGCGCTTCTTCGCCTATTTGGTCGATCACGCTGATCGTTTTCGGCCAGGGGACATCATCGCCATCCAGGGCCCGAAACCTGATGGCTACGTCCACCAACACGCCATCTTGATCGAAGACGTCGACCCACTCACAGGCTTCCCTTACGCCCTGGTCGATCAAATGAAGCGCCCCCGGCGACGATCCTTCGAGCGCATCATGGCCGAAGCACCGCTGCGCAGCCTGCTGTACCACTTGCGGCCCAAGCCCCGCTTGCTGCTGCGCCTCGATCCTCAGCGCCCCAACGGGTCTGGGACGACGATGGTGAGCACCGTCGAGGGCCGCTAGTGGGACGACCGCTAGGCAACCATCACCACGCCCTGCCCCCGCAGGTCGCTCAGCCACGCGCCGCCGTCGGCCTCCAACCTAGAGAAACAACCAGCAGCCGGCGAGGCAGACGGCACCGGCGATGATGGGCGTGGCAACCCAGCCCACCATGATGCGCACCAAGGGGCGCCACTCGAGTAGGTGAATCCCCCGCACCAGGATGATGCCCACCACCGCGCCGATGATGGCCTGGGAGGTGGATACCGGTACCCCGACCCAGGCGTAGAAATGCACGGTCAGCGCATGGGCCGACACCGCCACGAAGGCGGTGAAGGCGTCGAGCTTGTAGAGGGACTTTCCCACCGTCGCCATCACCCGATGGCTGAAGGTGCAGATCCCCACGGCGATGCTCAGCGAGCCGATCAGCGCCAGCACTAGCGCCTCACTGTGACCCTCCAGGCCAAACAGACCGAGGCCCATGAAGACGCCCGTCACGTTGGCCACATTGTTGGCGCCCAGAGCGTAGGCGCCGTAACAGCCCGCCAGGATCAGACCCCAGCGCAGATGGCCATCCAGAGCGATGAAACTGACCCGCAGGCGCCTCAGCAAGGTGCGCAACCCGAAGTAGAGAACCACGGCCACGGCCATGGCGCCCAAGGGCGTACCCACCCAACAGAGGAGGACCTTGGTCAGCCCTTTGAAGTGGAGGTCCGAGGCAAAGAGGCCTCGCCCGAGGATGGCTCCAACCACCGCTTGGGACGTTGAGACCGGTAGCTTCCACACCGTCAGGAGCGTCACCGACAGGGCGGTGGCCACCGAGATGACCGTCGCCGATGCCATCGACTGACGCCCCATGCCGCTCAGCGTCTCCATGCCCGCTGCGCCCTCGAGCACCGCCCCGATGACCACGAAAATGGACGCCAGCACCGCTGCGGTGCCAAAGCGAATCATGCGGCTGGTTACGGCGGTGCCGAAGATGTTGGACGCATCGTTGGCGCCTAGCGACCAGCCGAGGAAGACCCCGCCGAGCAGATTCAGATAGTGCAGCACCCTGCGGACTCCCCAGACCTAGAGGCTACGCTTGATGGCAATGATCTCGAGCGAGTGAGCAGCGTCCTCAGCCCGGTCGGCGATGGTCCCCAGATCGTTGATGAGCCGCTCGAGCTGAATCTGCTGCGCCAGGTCGATGTCCATCTTGTAGATGGCGCGAATCGTCGCGTGCTGGATCTGGTCGCACTCCGACTCGAGTCGCTCGACGTCGTCCACCGCCAACCTCACTTTGTCCGGCTCGACAAACAGCAGGCGCACCGCCGTCATCAACGTATCCACGGCGCTCTGGGACGGCACCATCATGTCTTTGATCGGCTGGTGCAACACCTCAGGGATCTTGACCTGACGCATGCTTATCCCGCGAATCACCGACTCGATGCGGTTGGCCACGTGGTCACATAGCTCGAGCAGGGTGAGCAGATCGCCTCGACTGTCAGGGAGCAACTCGTGCTTATACAAGATGCGCTCGATGTCCTTGCGAATCTCGTCGGCACTCGACTCGGCCCGCTCGACGAGCTCCCGCGATTTCTCGAAGGATTCGCCTGAGCCATGCTCGAGGTAGGACAGCATGGCGGTATCGAAGATCTCGATGCACCGCTGAATACAGCCTAGAAATTGCTCGAACCCCTGTTCGATACGGGCTTGTTTTCTAAAGAGAAAATTGCGCAAAACTGAATCGACTTAGATAGATGTCCAAGGGTACCGCATCGCCTAGACCAAGCCCCACCCGAGATCGCTTGGCCAAGCGAAGCCCACACCTTAGCAAGGTGCAGCACGACCGGTCAAAGTGACCCAGCCCGGCGGTCCTCTCCTGCTCACCCCGGGGTCGACTCAGGACCCCCTTCGAGGGTCTCGTGAATCTGCTTCAGCATGCGCAGGGTGAGGTAGTTGCGGACGTTGAAGCCACACTGCAGTCCGCTGGCCGTGAGCACGCCCGCCCCGGCGATGAAGGCATTGGGGTGGATACCGTCGGTGCCGAGACCGCTGTTCAGCAATGCGTCCATTCCGTGACGCAGATCGATGAGTGGCAGCTTGCGGCGGCACGCGATCTCGGCAGCGACGGCACTGACCGCGCTGCTCTGGACGGCCACCCGCCAGTTGGACAGATCCCCGGCGCTCCGGTCGCAGTCTGAGCGAGAGGGGTCGTGGCCATGTCTGAGCACCGTGTTCAGCACTGGGATCACGCCCTCACGCTCCAGGTAGTCGACGATGCGGGTCATCCGTTGCCGAAAGCCGGCAGCCAGTTGGTCGCTGGCGGTGAAACGTACCGTGGCGTCGTTGGAGCCGAACATCACGATCACCACCGAGGGCGACAAGGACCGCACCAGCTGCCCCACTGGCGTGGACGAGGCCGCTGTTCCCAGCGGCAAGGCCCAGCTGCTCGGAGCACCGTTCTTCGCCGCCCTGTCTGCGGCGAACGAATCGAGCCCCGACTGGGCATCGAAGCCCTGGTAGTAGTCGACGATGGTCCGGCCGTCCGGTGAGATGCGCAGCCGCTCGCGGACCTCCGGTGAGAGCCGGTGGCGGGCCCCTGACGAAAATGGGCGAAGAAACCAATCGGAGAAGGTGATGCTGTCACCGAGAAGGCCGAACACCTGGGGCTGCCTACCCAGCTCGCGCCCGCGCTTGGCCAAGGCCCGCAGCTTGGCAATCGTCGCCTCATCGAAGGGCAGCACAGCCTCGTCCAGGCCGGCGAGGTCGACCGGGTGGTCGAAGGCCGGCGCCCCGCAGCGCTGGCCCACGTGCTCGTGGCCGGTGAGGCTGAACTGGCAATCAGTGAGGGCGGCATCGTCTCGCCGATCCCGGGGGCTGACGATGGCCAGTGACGGCGCACGACAGCTGGCCGGGCCAGGGGTGACCGCATCGGGGCCAGCCGGGGCGGTAGCACCGTCAGCTGGCGCTTGGTCGCTTGGGCGGGCCGTCAACGCCGGCGCCGACGGGGTCTCCGGCCGAGCTGACGACCCACCGGCGCCAGGGCTGCTCCCGGCCCCGCCATGGTGGGCAGGAGGCACCGCCACGCTGCACGCGGTGGCCACCGCCAGCGTGGCGCCAGCCAGCCTGCCCCCAGGCCACCGGTCATCAGCCATTGGAGCGGGATGCAGGCGGCTGCACCGCTTGGCTCGCTGGGCGGAACGAAACACCTGATCACCATAGTCCAACGCCCGCAGCGCTGCGGAAAGCCCATGCTGCGGAGAACCTAGCGCTGAAGCGCCACCAACTTGACGCTACCCACGGCGCAAGAGAAAGTGCTCGACCTGATGGCAGAAAAGCAGCGAATTCTGGTCACCGGTGGTGCCGGTTTCTTGGGCAGCCACCTGTGCGAGAGGTTGCTCGATGCCGGACAAGAGGTGATCTGCGTCGACAACTTCTTCACCGGACAGAAACAGCACGTCGCCCACCTGCGACCCCACGACCTGTTCGAGCTCATTCGCCACGACATCACCTTCCCCCTCTATGTGGAGGTCGACCAAATCTACAACCTGGCCTGCCCTGCCAGCCCGGTTCACTACCAGTTCGATCCGGTTCAGACGACCAAGGTGTGCGTCCACGGGATGATCAACGTTCTGGGCCTGGCCAAGCGGGTCAAGGCACGGGTGCTCCAAGCGTCGACCTCCGAGGTCTACGGCGACCCCTCGGTTCACCCGCAGCGGGAGGACTACTGGGGGAACGTCAATCCCATCGGGCTGCGCTCTTGCTACGACGAGGGCAAGCGCTGCGCCGAAACCCTGATGTTCGACTACCATCGCCAGCACCGCGTCGACATCAAGGTGGTCCGCATCTTCAATACCTACGGCCCCCGCATGCACCCGAACGATGGCCGGGTCGTGTCCAATTTCATCGTCCAGGCTTTGAGGGGTGAGCCCATCACGATCTATGGCGACGGCTCACAGACTCGCAGCTTCTGTTACGTCGACGACATGGTGGACGGGCTGGTGGCGATGATGGGCAGTGGCGACGATCTCACCGGTCCGATCAACATGGGCAACCCCGAAGAAACCTCGATCCTCGAGCTGGCCGAACGGGTCCGGACCCTGACCGGCAGCGCCACCCCGATCGTGTTCGAGGATCTACCGCGAGATGATCCGGTACGGCGCAAGCCGGACATCACCCTGGCCCGCAACCAGCTCGGCTGGGAGCCCAAGGTGTCCCTCGACCAAGGGCTGCGCCGGACCATCGACCACTTCGACGCTCTCTTGAGCGGCAGCGCCGACTCATCACCCTGAAGGGCTGCGCCCTGCCCGCCACACCAAGACCGCAGGCAGCACCAAGACGCCGGTCAGCACGCAGCAAATCTCGCCGGCTGCCGCTGCAATACCAAAGCTCTGAATCGCCTGGTTGACCGACATGGTGAGGGCTGAGTAGCCCAACATGGTGGTCAGCGAGCAGAGCACCACGGCGCCGCCAGTCTCCACCACGACCCGTCGAATATCGCCGCCGGCGTGGCGATAGCGCTGCATCACGTTGACCGCGTAGTCCGCACCCACGCCGATGGTGATGGGCAAGGCCACGAAATTGAGGAAGTTGAGCTTGATGGCCTCCACGCGGAGCTGACCACCTTCCGACCAGGGCCAGTCGGATTTGTAGATCGCCAAGATGGCCAGCATCCAGCCGAGGCCGACGATCACCGAAGCGACCACCGCCAGGCCGGACCACCGTCCGCGAAACGCCAGCACCACGATCACCAGGGTCGCGAGGAGCGATACGATGATGGCCTTGGGGGCATCCTCACCGACCGCCAAGATGACGTCAGCGAAAACGGCGCTACGGCCGCTACCTTTGATGACCGAACCATCGGGCAATTCGGTGCGCCTGAAGCTCGCCGCCCAGTCGATCAAATAGGTGCCGTCCCACACGCTGCGGCCGGCCGCTGGAGTGAGGTAGACGAGCCGCCCCCGGGTGCCGTCCTTCTCGGTGAACGAGCGGACCACTTGCTCAGGTAGATCGTCGATCCCGATGGTCGTCAGGTGCTCCGCAGGAAGCAGCTCCTCGACCTTCTTCCACTGCTCATCGTCGATGAAACCCTTGTCGTGGGCCCGCTCAATCCGGGACCGCGCCTCGGTGATCAGCGCTAGTTTCTCCGCTTGTTGCTTGGGCAGCAACGAGTGAACGGTCACCACCTTGGCGAAAGGCTTGCGCTTCGCCGGGGCGGCGTCGCGCCGCTTCTCGAGTGCCGCCTTGAGGGGCAGCACTTGATCGAGCCGGTCGGTGGCGAGGGCGATGCCGTCTTGCCCCGTGCGGCCGACAATCTTGTCGACCAAGCGGTTGAGTCGCACGACCTCCGAGACGCCGCCCACCTGCTCGTTGCCGATGTTGCGCATGTTGTACTCCATCGGATCGGCGGCGATGTAGCGGTAGGCGAGCACGAAGGAACCGACGGTGACGAAGGTGGCCACCAGGATGACGGCCCGCGGGAAACGACCGGCAAGCCACGCAAAAGGACGGCCGTAGAGCCCTCGCAGACGTGCGCTCCAGCCCACCGGTGGCTTGATGGGGCTGAAGCGTTCGAAGACCATCAGAATGGCGGGCAAGAACGCGTAGGTGGCAAGCCAACAAAGCAGCATGCCCGTGCCACCAATCACACCGAAGTGCTTGAAGCCCCGAAAGTCGGTCACCGCCAGTGAGCCATAGGCTGCGGTGGCGGCGGCAGCGGCAGTGAGCGTCGGCAGCCAGGTCTCGCGGTGGGCGATGCGCACGCTCTCAGCCGCCTCGGACTCGCGACGAGCCTCGAGATAACGGGCCATGTAGATGATGCCGAAGTTGATCCCGTTGCCCACCACGATGCTGAAGAGGAAGCCGGTGGATGAGTTGAGGTGACCGATCAACAGATAGGCGAGACCGAAAGTCCAGGTTGCCCCGATCCCCACCGTCAGGGTCATCGCCGCCACGGTGCGCAGGCGCAGGTAGTAGAGGAACACGACCGACAGAATGAGCACCACGCCCCAGAAACCGACGTGGGCCAAATCGCCTTTGATCTGCTGATAGACCTCGGCGCTGCTGAGGAGGTTGCCTGCCAGGCTGACCTTCATCGTCGGATCGTGTTGCTGAGGCTGAGCGCGATCGATGGCAGCCCGCACCTTGGCCTCGAGCTGCGCCGAGCGCTCGAGCGCGCCGCTGCCAATGGGCGTGCGGACGAGCACGGCGATGACGTGTGTCTCCGGGTTCAGGTAATAGCCGTCTGGAAAGGACTTCTTGGCTTTGGCTTCCAAGCCCGACTTCTTCGCTCGCTCTTCGAACCGCTTGCGGAGACTCTCTTCGGTGAGTGGCGGCGGCTCGTAGTCGTCGTCCATCCAGGTCCCAGCTCGCTGGGCAACCTCGTACTCGTAGCGGTCCAAGATCTCGTCGTGGATCTCCTGCACCTCTTTGAGAGGCGCATAGAGAAATCGCCGTTCTGTGAAGAACTCGCGGGCGCGCTGCACGCCCTCGTCCACCGAACCGACGTCCGGTGGCCCGATCTTGCGCAACTCGGGCGCGAGCGCATCGACGAAGCGCTTCAGCCCTTCGTTATCCGATCCCTCGGCGACCACGGTGAGCGTCGACATGGCGGCCAACCGCTCGTTGACCTGGTCGGCGACGATGACGCTCTCTTTGTTCTCCGGGAGCAGCTCGCCGAGCGCGGTCTTCAAGCTCAACTTCGAGGCGAGGAGGCCAGCTAGCGCCACGCTGAGCAAGGCCACTGCCAGCACGACCCATGGCCGCTCGGTCTGCATCCGGATGAGACGATTCAAGAGCGCCACGTCACGGGCGCGGCGCTTGGATGGTCGCTGGGACGACATGAGATCTGCTCAGCCTAATGAGGCTGCTCGGCATCAGCCGCAGAGGTAAAGACGGTCGGCGTTGCGCCGTCAACCTCAGCCGTCTTGCCACCTGCCGCTCAGGGCGTGCCTCGGCAAGTGGCACAGACGGGCACGCGCCCACCTAAGAAACGCACCGATCCAGCGTTATTCCAGCCGATCCGTTATCCTATCGGTGGCATCAGAATTGCAATTTCCCGTAACACTCTCGGACAGCGACACTGGGGAGGACGAAATGACAGCGCCCTCGACACTGCGGTTCTCAGTCACCTTGCTCATCGCCGCACTAGCCACCGTCGGCGCCGGCTGCGATGGCAGCTCGGGCTACGACGACTGTGTCAGCAGCTGCGAAGCCCAGCTTGACTGCGCTGGGGCGCCTGAGCAGACCGACATCTGCGCCGAGTCGTGCGAGCTGCAGGAAGAACGGGCAGACGACCACGACTGCGAGGGCGAGTGGGAGGATGCCCAGGCCTGTATGCGCGATGCCAAGAACCGTGACTGGAGCGAATGCCAGGACGAGATGATGAACTTGAGCAATTGCGAGATGAGCTATTGCTCCGACAACCCGAACGATCCGAACTGCGGGATGGACTCGGCGTCCTAGCGTTCCGATCTCTGGTCGGGCTTTCCTGCTTGGCCACATCAGGTGACCGAACGGTCTCTTCGCCAGCCGTCCCCAGCCGTCCCCAGCCGTCCCCAGGGCACTGCATGGCGAGGCGGCCGACTGAGTCTGTTTTGTTGCCCCGATAGCTGCAGGTCTGCAAGGCAGTGAGGACATGCTTTCTTCCTGCCCGACTGTCATGCCACGCCGTCCCCTGGTCACCCTTCCAGGCTTGGGACCCAGCCCGCCGGTGTGCCTGCCCATCACGCAGCGCTTCCCTTTCGCCACATTGAGAGGGCTGGGCACGCCCCGGCGCTCCTTGGTGGTCGGCGACGAGCTGGATCGCACCGCTCCGCTCCTTCTGGTTCGGCCTTTGGTGACCCTTGCCATGCGGCGGCGCCTGACCGCGGTGGTCCCCAACGGAAATCGGGCGGCATCGCCCAGGGGCCGCGGCAACGCCAGTGAGGACCCACAGCGCAAGGCCCGCATGAGGAGAGTGCGCCGCTTCGGCTACCAAGCCATCGCGGTCGTGGTGATCTTTTCCCTGGCTGAGCTGGTGGTCCTGCTCCTGGCCTGAACAGCGGACAGGCTGGCTAGCGCCTCAGGCGGCCGCGCGCCCATGATCGTCGTGGGAGGCACGGAACGATGACAGAGTCGGCGCCGCCGATTAGTTCACCCGCTTGGCGTGACCACGCCAGTAGCGCTGACGGAGCTGAGCCTTGAGGATCTTGCCGGTGCCACCCTTGGGCAGCTCGTCCTCGATGGCCACGCTCTTGGGGATCTTGAACCCGCTCAGACGTGCTCGACAGTGGTCGATGAGCTCCTCCTCGGTGGCCAAGGCGTTGTCCCGCAATGCAACGATCGCCTTGGGGACCTCACCCCACCGCTGATCAGGCACGCCGACGACGACGCATTCGAGCACCGCAGGATGTTCGGAGAGCACTCGCTCGACCTGCAGGGACGAGATGTTCTCGCCACCGCTGATGATGATGTCCTTCTTGCGATCGACGATCAGCAGGTAGCCCTCCCTGTCGATGGTCCCCAGATCACCGGTGTGGAACCAGCCGTTGCGGAAAGCCTCTTCGGTGGCCGCCCCGTCAGCCCAGTAGCCGGTGGTCACAACGTTGCTGCGCACCACCACCTCACCGACCGTCTGGCCATCCCAAGGGAGGGGACGGTCGTCGACATCGACGATGGCCAGCTCGACGCCAACCAGGGGCATGCCTGCCGTGGCCTGTCGCCTGAGCCGCGCGGGCTCGTCCTCATCCGCCAAGGTCTGTTTGCTGCTCGCCAGGGCGACAATCGGGCTGGTCTCGGTCAAACCGTAGCCGCCGATGACCTGACACCCGAGGGCAGCCTCGGCACGCTTGACCACCTCGGCGGAAAGCGGCGCCCCCCCTACATCGACCAGCTCCAGGGTACTCAGATCGTAGCTCGTGCTCCCCAGCTGCTCGAGCAACATCTGCAACATGGTAGGTACGGCGAAAATGCGGGTCACCCCTTCGGCCTGCACCAGCCGCAGCGCCTCGCCGGGGTCGAACCGGCGCAACATGACGTGGGTGCCCCCCACCGCAGTGATGCCCTGCGGCGTGCCCCAACCGTTGACGTGATAGAGCGGGATGGTGTGGAGCTGCACGTCCCGGTCCGACGCCTGAAAGGCAATCAGCATCGACAGGGCATGCAGGGCCAAGCTGCGGTGGCTCAGCATCACCCCGCGGGGCTCACCGGTGGTGCCGCTGGTGTAGAACAGCTCGGCAATATCGTCCTCGTCGATATCGACAGGCGGTGGCGAACCTGTCGCGGCGCCCTGCAACAGGCCAGCGTAAGTCGGTTCGCCGCGGGCGGCGGGACGCTCGCCAATCCAGACGATCGCGGGATGCCGTTGAGCGAGCCCCTCAATGCCGACCAGCGTGTCATGCAGCTCGCTGTCCACCAGCATGACCTTGGGCTCCGCATGGTCGATGATGCGAGCCAGTTCGGCCGGCGAGAGGCGGATGTTGAGGGGCAACAGGATGCCGCCGGCGGCCACCACACCGAAATAGGCTTCCAGGAGCGGATGGCTGTTGAAGGCCAACACGGCCACCCGGTCGCCGCGCGCGATCCCGAGCCCGAGCAGACCATTGGCCAGCTGATCGGCCCGCTCACCCAGCTCGGCGTAGGTGAAGCGGCGCTCGCCATCGACGATGCCGACCTTGCGACCATGAAGCTGAACGGCCCGCTGCAGGAAGTGCAGCGGGGTGAGCGGGATGTGCACGGGGCTCCTCCCCTCGCCGGGGCTGGAATGACGGGGCGCTCGTTCTGTACCGGATCTGTGGCGTGGTGGGGAGAACGAGACGGCGAGCAGCCGCTCCCGCCATCGAATGCTTGGCGCAGAGCTCGTGGCGGCGCTAGGCTGCTGCCGCCTTGGTGTTAGGGGTGTCCGTCCTGGTGGCGGGCTGAGAAGAAACCCTTTGAACCTGACCCGGATCATGCGGGCGTAGG
>JAUVCD010000357.1 GCA_030590865.1 Myxococcales bacterium
CCGGGTCTTACGCCACAAGGCGCGGCGTTTGGCGGTAAAGTCGTCGTAGCCGTTACAGGCATTCTCGCTACCCGTGTCGATGCAGAGCTTGTCCAGCTTCTTGAGCATCTTCTCTTCCTTGGGCAGGTAGAGCTTGAGCCCCGGTTCGCGGGCTTGAAACAGGCCCGTTCGGCACGAGTCGTAGAGCGAGCCCTGACGCGCCCGAGCGGCGACCGCCCAGGGCGGCGACAGATACTTGTCGATGACGTGCTGCAGCTTGTCGTACCAGCCCTTGGCCTCGACCTCGATATCCTCGGTAAACTCCTTGCGCACGTCGACGATTACGCCCTTGTAGCGATGGTGGCCGGCGTCGTAGTCGAACTTCTTCTTCAGGTCAGCATCGATAGCCCGGTACTCGCACTCGGCGGCCATGCCAGCTTGCAGGCTGCCGAGGGCGTTGCTCTTGCCCGTCTCGGGATCGTTGCCAGCGGTGCTCGCGTAGCTGTCGTAGGCGCTCACCGTATTGTTGCACCACTTGGCGTAGGCCGGGTCCTTGCCGATGCGCCGGGTCGTGGAGGCATGGAAAGCCGCCTGCACGGCATAGGCCGCGCCATCGCTGTTGCGAGCGTAACGGCGATAGTACTTGTCCATCGTGGCCATGGCCTTCATCCGGGCGGTTCGGTTGGCGCCACGATCGGGCCCGCGCTTGTCCCACTCCTTCAGGTCGGCTGTCGCGATCAGCCACTCCACTTCCGCCTTTTGTTCCCCCGGCGGATTCATCGACAGGAACTTGCTGCGCGACGCGGCCATCTTCCCCCGATCGCCGATGTTGATGTAGAGGAACACGGCGTTACGCGCCGCCACCCGCTGGTCATCATCCTTGAAGCGCTCGACGTGGGCGATCTTGTCGTAGGTCTGGGCCGCCCGCCGATAATCGAAGAACAGCACGTAGGCTTCGGCTAGCGCGTCGTAGGCCACTTTGAGGAACTTGACCCGCTCGTCGTAGGCCTTCTTGTCAGGCCCTTTCTTCTTCTCCGGATCGCCGTTCTTGAGCTTGCCGAGGGTTTCCTCCTTGCCGTACTCCTTGATGAACAGCTCGTACATCGCGATGGCTTTGTCGTAATCGCCAATCTGTTTGTACGACGCGGCCCCCAAGATGGCCGCCTCGGGCGCCTCCTTGCGCTCCGGCGCATCGCGCAGCGCCCCCTCGTAGAGCTCGGCCGATTTCTTCCAGTCTTTCTTGCGCTGGGGACCTTCGCTCGGCAGCGTCTTGGTGCATGGCTCGTTCTTCTTGCCCGCCCCTACCTTGCCATAACACGCGACCTCGTAGGCCTTGGACGCCTCCTGATAGTAGCCACGCTGAATGCTCGGATCGGCGATGGCGAGCTGCTCCTGCTCCTGATCGGCCGTGACCGCGCAGCTCTTCTTCTTGCTCGCCTGAGCTAGCTCACGGCTGCGGTCGAAGTCGTTCGACTTGTTGGCCATGGTGATCAGCTTCTCCCAGGCCAAGTAGCCGTATTCGGTCTTCCCGCAGGCTAGCTGGTAGATGGGATTGAGCCGCTTGCGGGCCTCGTCGAACTGACCGTAGAGGAACGGGATCTCGCCGGCCGTATAGGCGAAGCGATCGTGGTTTCGGTAGGGATCCTTCTCGACGGGAACGCGAGCGGTGTACTCGTCGAAGGCCGCGATCATCTCCGTAAGCTCTCTCGGAATCTCCTTCTTGACGTAGGTCTTCTCGTCCCCCTCGCCGACCTCCTCGAGCTCGGTGCGCTTGGGGAAGCCCTCTGCGCCCCCGGTGGTGTCGTGCAGAGCGTAATTGGCCACCACGATTTGCTGGGCAATGCGCACGACCATCAAGGCCGCTGGCTGCAGGTACTTGTCGTCCTCGTTCGAGTCCTGGACGTCCCGCGCCGCAACGCGGGCTACCGTGATCTCATTGGCCGGCGGGATGATGCCTAGCCGAAGCTGGATGAGGACGACGTTGCTGTAGGCATCGGCTAGCCAATAGCGGCTCTCATAGGCATCGTCCGAGTTCTCGTCCTGCAGCAAGTAGCCGCCCCATGCCTTGGATGCGAGGCGGTAGTGCCTCAGCGCCTGCTCGAAAGCCGCCTGCTTCTCTGCCGCGTCCTCTGCGTCGGTAGCGACCTTGACCATCTGGCGCGCTGCGTTGGTGTGGTCAGCGGCGGCGCGTCGCAAGCCGCCACGGACCAGCCGCTCGGCCTCCCGAATCGCCTCAGGATCTTCCTTGTTGGCCTCCACCCAGGGCGGCACGTTGCCCGGCGTCGCCACGTAGTTGATCAGGTTGCCCCGCGCTTCGAGGGCCAGCTTGGCGAATTTCTCGTGCTGCGTGCCCCGCGACTGCCCTGCCAGTTGCTCGTAGACCTCGGCGATTTGGTTCTGCACCATCGGCGCATCGCGGTGCATCGGCCACTTCTTGAGGATGAGCTGATTGATGTCGATCAGGTTGTGATAGTGGTTGTACTCTTTGTATTCGAAGGCCAGGGCCTTGTAGATCTCGACCGTCCAGCGGGGTTTGCAGCAATTGGGACAGCTGTCGTCGGTCTTCTGGACGCACCCATCCTGGCTCTGGGAAATGAGCTCGGGGTCCTGGACGCGGTCGATGGCCACATGCATCTTCTCCTCAACGACCGCTGCGTCTGACTCGAGGTCGAAGATGTCGTTACGGGCAATGTAAGGGTCGTCGGGACCAGGGCCCTCGAAGTCGAGGTAGGTCATCGAGCCGGCGACATAGGCGTAGGCCTCAGCCCGGAAGTCGGCGCCAGGATTGCCCGTCAGTTTCTCTTGCGCGTCCGTGTAGTGCAACAACCTCACGAACTCGCGGACCGCGGTCTCGTAGCGCTGCTGCTTGTAAAAAGTCCACGCCAGCTTGTACATCGCCACGCCGTAGACCGGCGGCTTCTCGAACTTCATCGACTGGCGGTAGGCACTCTCGGCGCGGTTGAGGTTGAAGGGCCCGCCCCAGGGGTCCATCTCCTCAAAATGGTAGTCGCCGATTCGCCACCAGATTTCGGCCAGGTAGCGCGGGTCCTCCCCCGGCTCGGTGTCCTGTGCCACCGCAGTGCAGTCGTCTGGATAAGGATCGAGGAACACATCCTCGTCCCCCCGGTCGCCCACCTCGGGTGGCGGCGCGCCTCGCCGTGGGATCTTGCCGGCTTTCTCCTTACGCGCCTGGTCGACCGGCTCGGGATGGCGTTGCATCCAGCCAAGCCACCACTGATCGTCGTGGTCCTGCGGCAGCCGGCCAATGCTGTCCTTCTCCGGATCTTCAGGATCCGGGGGCACTGGGTAGGTGAAGTGATTGCGGCAGGTCAGCGAGCGGAAGACTTGCTGAGCCTCCTCGATGCGGCCCATGTCGTTGTAGGCGTGACCGAGATAATAGAAGACGCCCGCCAGCTCATCGTACTTGGGAAACTCCGCCACGACCCGCTTGTACAGGGCGACAGCGGTGGACAGATCGGGGGCCTCGGGGGCCTCACCAGGGCCGATCTCCTCTTCGTCCGAGAGTTCCCGCGCCTTCTCCTCGTGCAGAGCGGCCAGCCGGAACATCGCGTCCGGCGTGTTCTTGGGGTGGGCGTTCGGCCCGCTATACCTGGCGACGAAGATCTCGAGACGTTTGATGGCCTCATCACGGGCCGAGTGCAGCCCCTCGGTCTCGATCTTGATCTCCCGATCGAGGCTCGTGATGATGCGCCGCCGCTTCTCTTCGTAGTGGTGCTTGATGATCCGCGTGATGGTGGCGCGGTAGTCCTTGGCCTCTGCCTCGTAGGCCTCGGCCTCTTTCTGGAGCTCGTTCAGGGCCTGGAGTTGCGCCTCGGTGGGGGCCACGGGGCCCGTCGGCTTGTCAGGGGGACGCGGGGTGAGCGGAGCCGGCGACGCCGGGTTGGCCGACGACGTGCCGCTCGGTTGGCCTCCGTCCGACGTTGAGCCTGCTGGGGATGAACCATCGGGCGGTCCATCAGACGGTTCAGCGGGCTGCGACAACGCCTGAGTTGCCAGGAACAACAACGCAAGCGCCGCCAGTCCCACAGCCATGGGTCGAAGGCGCCGACCAATCCTCTCGCTCTTCATGCTGCCGACCTTCGTCGTGATGTGTCCGCCTGGGCCAACGGGCGGCACCGGGCTTGTTGGCGACACCGGGCTTGCTAGGGGCCTAGGGCTCACGGCTCTGGCTCCGACTCTTCAGGATCGCCACTGTCGTCGAGAACCTCTTCGAGCTCCTCCTCCAGGCGCTGCACGCTCCGGGCGCGCTCGATCTTGAGCCGTCGCACGCGGGTCAGCTGCTCCTCCCGCAGCTCCCAGGCCTCTTCGGTGATGCCGACGTCAGCGCGCAACACGATGTTCCGCAGCCGCTCGCCGACCATCCGGAAGTTGCGCAGGGCGACACTGCCCACCACCAGACGTGCTTCCTGGTCGAGATCCTCGAGCCTGAGGGAGTAGTTGACGATGTTCACCGTCTCGCGCTGAACAGCCCGACGAAGACCGCCAGCCTTTTCGTTCACCGCCCGATCGATCTGGGCCAGGGCCCGCTCGAGGCGCTGGTCGGCCTGGTCGGCCTGCTTGAGCACCGGCACGACCCGCCCGACGTAAGACGCCAGCTGAGAGCCTCCGCCTCCGCCCTGGGAGAGCCTCACCTCTTCCCACAGCGCCTTCTTGTAGGCGACGCGGTAGTTGGCATCTTCGACGAAGCGCTTATCGCCAAAGCCCACCTGGACCTTGCCCGCTTCGGTCGCCCGCCTCAGTTGAGACACCTGCTCCCGGTAGTATTTGACCAGCCGCTTCTGCTCGGCCAAACCCGCCTTGAACTGCTCAAGTTGCTGGGGGCTCCGCACGACCCCGGCCTGCGGCCCATCGGCGAGCATCCGCTCGAGACCGTTGATGGTCGCCTGCAGCGTATTGATCTCCAGCTCCAGCCGTTGCAACCCCTGAGAGGTCCGATTCCACTGGCGCCCAGCCTGTCGTTCACGGCCGGTGAAATCTGCCGCCGTGACCGGCGCCAAGCCCAGCCGACGCTCCAGGGCTTTGCGCTTCTTGCGCGCCTGGGCCAGAGCGCCAGACAGGTCGTCGGACACCTCGTCCATACCCCCGGCAAGAGTCATCCGGGCCACAGAAATGGAGTTGAGCAGCCCGATGCCGCGCTCAGCACCGTTCTTCAGCGCGGGCAGGGCTCGAATCCGGTTGGGCGACGAGAGCACCGCGTTGAGCCGTTCGATCATCTCGTTCGACTCTTTGATGAGCCGGCGGCTCATGGCTACGTCGTCGATGATGGCGAAAACGCGCTCGCCATCCTCACCTTCTCGCGCCCACCGCAGCACCAGGGTCGGCAGAGCGTCAGCTTGCTCGAACAGCTCGAACTGCTCTTTGCTGAGCGTGTCGAAGTACACTCCAGGGTCATCGGTCGACCCGAGGAAGGTATCGAGCCGGTCCCGCATCTTGTCGTAGGTGCCCCGGACGCTCTCATAGACCTTGAGCGACTTGTCGAACTGGCCCGCCCGCAGCATCAGATCGCCGCGCAGCAGGGCGGCATCAGCGACGTCCTGACTGCCCGGTGCCGCCACCGCCAAGACCTCGAGGGCCCGTTGGGCGCGCACGACGTCGCCGAGACGGACGTAGACCCAGGCGAGCTCGAAGAGCATGGTGCCGAACTCGGGGGACTCGCGGCCGATCCGGTTGTAGGCCTCCACCGACTGGGTCCACTGATTGGCCTCGTAGAGCAGCCGCCCGATGGCGAGCCAGGCCATGTCGATCACGTGGCGGTGGTCAGGCGAGTCGGGGGGCAGCTTGGTCACCTCACGGAACAGTGAAATGGCCTTGGCATAGCGCCCCTTGGGCGCCGGCTCGGGCTCCTGGCCCTCAGGCGGCGGCGGCGGCGTAGCCTCTTGGGTCGCGATGGCGCCCATCAGGTAGCGTGCCTGATGGATGTGCTCGCCGTCTTGGCCAACCCCGGCAAGAGCGGCGGCCGAAGCGCCGAGCTTACCCTGGGCGAGCAGGCCCTTTCCCTTGGCGTAGGCGAGCCCGCTCTGGGCGCCAGCGATGCTGCCGATCTGCTCGAACAGCGGGTCGAGATCGTCCAGGTCGCGCATCCGCAGCGCCACGTCCACCAACCGGACCGCAGCCCGCTCTCGGAAGGGCGCGAAGCGCGGCTCGTTCTGGCGCTCGAGGATGCTGGCAAAGACTCGCTTGGCCGACAAATACTGCTTGGATTGGAAGTAGGTCTCCCCGAGCAGGTTCAAGCCGTCGGCGTAGGCCGTCCGGTGGCTGGGGTACTTCTCTACGAGTCGGTTGAGCACCCCTGCCGCCCGGTCGTAGTCCTTGACGCCCATCAACAGGACCGCATCGGCGATCCGCTGCTCGGCGCTCTTTCGGTCCCTGCCCTTGCCACGGGTGACCTTCTCGACCGAAGCTGCATCTCGGACGGCGGCAGCGATGCGCTGTTGGGCCGTGCCGAGCGCGAGCTCCGGGTCTTCGGCCGCCGCTGGATTAGCGACGCCGAGCAGACCAACGACCACCACGGCACAAGCGCAGATGGGAAGGCGACGCCAGCTCATCGAGACCACCCCCATGGCGCAAACCATAGCGCACCGCGAGCCGAGCGCTCGCGCAATGTAGATCCTGCCGCCTCGCTCACCGAGCACGACAGGCAGAGCGTCACTCGCGACAAGACGTCCTCCTACTTCGCCGGTTGCCCACCGGCGTCAACCAGACCCGCGACCACTCGCTCGAGGTACCGAATCGCAGGTCGCTCTTCTAGCGGAGTGGTCACGCCACCCTTTTCGTAAGCCAGAATGCGTAGCCGAGAGGTCTTGCCCTCGACCGCGGTGAATGAGTGGCTCGAGCGGACCTCGAAGCGGTAGCCCCGCAGATAGGAGAACACCCCGTAGCCATGGCCGCGAAGGTTCACCAGCACCTGCAGGGTGTGATCACCTGGCGGGATGGACCCGCTGAAGATTGGGATCACCTGCTGATCCGAGAGCACCCCCGAGCGGTCCTTCTTGTTGTACTGGACCGCCCCATCGAGGACGACGAGCAGCCGGGTGAGCTTGAACTGACTGGACAGCTTATTCTCGAACCGGACCGCCGATCGCGAGCCCGACGAGCCGCCGGTCAGAATCGTGTCGCTCAGCAGCGACAGCCGGGTATGGCTGCGTCGAATCTGCTCTTTGAGCTGGTCGATGCGCTGCTGCAGATCCCGCAGCCGAACCGCATAGGTCGATCCATCCATGCCGCTCGCTGGCTTGCTGGTCGCGGCAGGCGGCGGATCGGTCGCCACCGTAGCCGCGCTCGTCGGCGCCCCCTCGGCATCGGGAGCGGCCGTACTGTCAGGTTCAGCAGTCGTCGCCGTCTCCGACTGCTGGGCAAGCACCGGCGCTCCTATGAGCAGCGCAGCTGCCAGGCAAACCCCCACCATTGTTCCGAAATGCATGAAAACCCTCGCAGAAAGCCAGTTTCGGCCGTCCGTCCTGCAGAGAATACGGAGCAGCTGGTCGTAGTTTAGTAGCGCCACGGCGTCACGCGCAATGTCGGAAAACAGCTTCACAGACCGGGGCTTACCAGGGTTACTAGGGGGCGCCTTCCGCTGACACCCCGCTGCAGCCCCTTCTCGCGGGGCCGACGCTGCCATCTTGGCAGGGCCGACGCTGCCATCTTGGCGGGGCCTGGCTGCCCTTCCGACCCGAGGTCGACCATCGAGACAAACCTCGCTCTCGGAGCCCGGGGGTCGTTGCGGTATGGTGCGGTCAATGGACCGGAGACGGCCAGCATCACCAAGACCGGCGGGAAGTCGCAATCCTGCTCGTGAATCGCGGAGCCTCTGTTCGGACCGCGACCCGAGAACTTTTGCTCAGGTGATCCGTCGATTCAGAGAAACGACAATCCCCTACAGCATGGCGACCTTCGGCGTCGGTGAGGCCCCTTTCGCCCTTTGGGTGGGCGAGGTCTGAGTGGCGTCGGAGCCAAACGGCGTGTCGGACGAAGTCCTGATGCTACAATTTCAGGGCGGCGACCGATCCGCGTTCACCGACCTGGTCCGTCGCCACAAGATCCCGATCTTCAACTTCATCTTGCGCCAAGTGCGCGCCAAGTCCACCGCCGAGGACCTCACTCAGGACGTGTTCGTCCGAGTGGTCCGAAATGCAGCCACCTTCAAGCATGAGGCAAGGTTCACGACCTGGGCGTATTCCATCGCCCGAAACCTCTGCATCGACCACCTTCGTAAGATGTCGCTCCGCCGCCACCCATCCCTCGACCAGGCCACCGGCAAGGACAAAGACGGTCCGACGCTGGGCGAGCGAGTAGCAGACGGGCACCATTCGGCCGCCGCAGACCGGCAAGTGGTGAGCGCCGACATCGGGGCCCGCATCGTGGTGGCGGTCGACAAGCTGCCTACCGAGCAGCGCGAGGTGTTTCTGTTACGCCAATTAGGCAAGGTTCCCTTCAAAGAAATCGCTAAAATGACAGGAGTTCCCGAGAACACAGTCAAGAGCCGCATGCGCTATGCGCTCGAGCGACTTCAGGGTGCTCTCTCCGAGTATGAAGACTACGCACGTGCGCTGCGTTGATTTTGATGCGTTAATTTTGATGGGCTGACTTGATGAACTGACGAGATTGGTCATGGACCAGGAGAAGTTCGACCAGCATCTGATGGACTACCTCTTCGACGAGCTCGACGAGGTGACCCGAGCTGCCATGAAGCGCACGCTCGAATCGGATGCCCAGTGCCGGGACGTCGAAGCTGGGTTGCGGGCCACGATCGAGATTGGTCAGCTGCCGCTCGAGGAGCCCAGTGACGATCTCGAAGACCGAATTCTCTTGGCGGCCAGCCTCGCTCGGCAGGGCGAACCTTGGCACCTCAAGGTCATCCGCTCGCTGTCCTGGGCAGGCAGCCACGCCATGCGCCCCCAGTTCGCCATGGCCGCTCTGTTGATGCTGGTGCTCGGGTCATCGATTCTGTTGCTCCGGGCCCGTCCTGGCTCGGTGGCCGTGACACCGGGCAAGGACACCGTCGCTGGCGCCACAGCCACCCCCGAGACGCCTGTCGCCGCCGCCACGGCCATCGCGATAGCCCAACGTGACGAGGCAGCCGAAACCCTTGGCACCGGCGCGCCATCCGCTCGAGCGGGAGCTGGCGAGGCCAACAGCGATGCCCCAGAGGAGGCAGCCGAGGGAGACACCAGCGACCCAGTCGCGGTGGCCCTCGCAGAGGCGGACGTAGAGGCCCAGCTCGGGCGGGCGATGAAGAACTTCAAGGCTGGCAACTTCAGCGACGCGCAGCGAGATTTCGCAGCGGTCAATCGCGCCGGAGGCAGCAGCGCGGCGACCGCCGGACTCTACGAAGCCCGCGCGGTCCGGGCCCAGTCCTCCTGCTTGGGTGCCATCCCCATCTATGCGCGAGTCCGCCAGAACCACGGGGCCAGCGGAGCCGCCGCCCACGCGACCTGGGAGGAGGCAGATTGCCACCGTCTGCTGGGCCAGACCGCCCAGGCGAGCAAGCTGCTCTTGGCGCTGAGGAACGACAAGGTCTACGGCTCTCGGGCCGCCCACGAGCTGTCCAGTCAGGGGGAGGCCGGCACCTCGGGAAAAGGCGCGACGGCGGCCAAACGCAAGACAGCCGCCCCGCCACCGGGCGGTAGTCCCGGCAAGGCGAAGGCGGCGGCGAAACCCGCACCGG
>JAUVCD010001070.1 GCA_030590865.1 Myxococcales bacterium
GATGCGATGCCCAACGGCACACCATCCCCGGCCTTTGTAAAGGTATCGACAAGGGTCAGCACCCGCTCCTCCATGGGCCCCGTGTGGTAGGGGTTGTCCGGGTGCTGGTGAGGCTCCAGTACTCCATCACCGTCAGTGTCCAATAAAACCACCTGATACACGTCCAGATATTGACCGCTACGATTGACGTAGATGTAGTCGCCGTAGGAGTCGACATCGTAGCCAAAGGAAAGAAATGGGCTGTTGCTAGAGTTGAACACTGCATACTGATAATAGGTGCCGGTGAAATTGGGAGGCGCGATACCGATGGGTGAAAGATTCACGCAAGCCCCCGCGGAGGCGTCGCAGGCGTAGCCATTCACCGCGCTGCAGATGGTGCCCGTGGTCACCCAAGCCGAGGGTGGGCCCGGGTCGCACTGCATGACCTCGTTCCCCGCGCAGCTGAACTCTCCGGCGGCGCAGATCTCGCAACCGGTAGTGACGAGGCCCAGGCAGCTCGCGTCGCAAGTCACGGTGCCGTAGGAAAAGCCGAGATCGGCGCAGGTCGCTCCGCCCAGGTCGGTGGCGTCGCAGGCCTCGGGACCGTTCAGGATGCTGTCTCCGCAGTAGCTGGCGCAGGTCGTCGTGTCGATGCCGCAGCTGGAGTCACAGGACAGGGTGCCGCCGTAAAAGTCGAAGTCCGCACAAGTGGCCGCGCCGAAATCGGTGCCATCGCAGGCCTCGGGGCCGTTCAGGACGTCGTCACCGCAGACCTCGGAGCACGCGCTCGTGTCGATGCCGCAGCTCGCGTCACAAGACAGCGTCCCGCCGTAGAAGTCGAAGTCCGCGCAGGTGGCTGAGCCGAAGTCACTGGCGTCACAGGCCTCCGGGCCATTTAAAACACCATCACCACAGCGCTCCGAGCAACCGCTCGTGTCCAAGGCGGTGCAGTCGCCGACGCAACCGAGAGTTCCGCCGTGAAAACCTTCCGTGAGGCAAGTCGCGGCGCCGAGATCAGAGCCGTCGCACACCTCGCCGGCCTCGATCTCACCGTTTCCGCAGCCGGCGCCGAACTCGCAAGTCGCCTCCCCGGTGTCGTCGCAATACTGCCCCGTGTCCGCGCAGTTCACCGAGTCGGCGTACAAATAGCAGCCATCGCTGTCGCTCTCGCAGACCTGAATGACGTTGCCGTCACACTGCGTGTCGCCGTCTGAGCACGCATCATCACAGACGCACTCGCCGGCATCGCAGACATAGCCCGGATCACAGACATCGGTCTCCCGGAACGCCAGGCAGCCGTCCTGGTTGTACTGGCAGGTCAGCACGGCGTCGCCATCACAGCTCACGTCATCCAGCACGGTGCAGGGATTGGCCACCTGGTCACAGGGATCCCCCGTGGCGTCGTCGGAGCAGCCCCCCGCTCCGAAGGTGAGTAGCAGCAAACCGACCAGCCCAATACGACGAACTACTTCCGTGAGTCCCATCTCTTCCTCCAGCAAAAAATAACTTAGCGTAAGCCTACACCGCCCCCCAGCCGGTCCACAAGGCCTTACTCCGAGGTGTAAGCGCGTCGGTCGCCGGTGCGTTTTGTGTGTGTAAGCCAATCGTTCCCCCATTGCATCAATAGCCCGGCTGCCTCGGCCGGATAGCCAGGAGCCAGCCATGCGTACGATCCCCCTACTATTGTCCTTGTTGCTGCTGGGATGCGCGGCCAAGCCCGTGGTCCGAAGACACATCAAGCACGTGCGCCCCCCCAGACGGATCGTCAAGCCCTCCCCTCCGCCGCTGCGGATCACGACCCGTCTCAACAATCGATTCGTCAAAGCCGGAGTCCCCGGAGAGGTCATCGCCCGGCTGCGCATCACCACAGCGCGAAACCTGTCGGTGCGCCGCGCTCCGGTGAACCTCGGACTGGTGGTGGACACGTCGGGCTCCATGGC
>JAUVCD010000536.1 GCA_030590865.1 Myxococcales bacterium
CCAACCCACCACCCGACCGTCGGCGGCAATCTCGGGGATCCGTTCGGGGGTGCGGCCGCCGATCTGAACGACGTGGATGGTGGTGGCCTCGGCGCCAATGTTGCGAGCCACGGCAACCGGATTGCCTTCCAGATCCTCGCCGTCGGCGATCAACACGATCACCCGCTGGTGGTCTTGAGACTTGGGATCTCGGGCCAACAGATTGCGAGCATAGCTCAGCGCCCGAGCGATGGCGGTGCCCCCGATGGGCATGTCGTTAGGCGACAGCTGCCGCAAAAACTGGGCGATGGCCGCACCATCAGCGGTGAGCGGGAAGCCCATCGGCTCGCCGGCAAAGGCAACCGCAGCGAAGCGCGCTCCCCGCAGCTGCTTGACCAGCCGTGCGATCTCCACCTTGGCGCGGAAAATCCGCGATGGCTCGACGTCCTTGGCATACATGCTCTTGGAGAAATCGAGCACCAGCACGACGTCGATATTGGTCGCCGGGATCAGCCGCGTGCCTTTGCCATACTGGGGCTGAGCGGCGGCGAAGAAGGCCAGCAAGACGGCCAGCACCAACATGACGCCCTTGTAGCCACGGCGGGTGGCGGGATCGAAGGTGCGCAGACCGCGGACCAGACCGTCCTCACCAAACACCCGCAGGGCGCGCTTGGAGCGGAACCCACCGAACACCAGGGTGAGCCCGACGATGACGGCAATCGCTACCCCGACAGGCAGGAAGATCCACGCGGCCAGCTTCACGGGAACCTCCGGAGAAACAAGGCGCGCAGCAGGGCGTCCAGCCCGATGAGAAACACCCCGGGAATCAGCAACAGGGCGAAGAGATCCTCGTGGTGGGCCATCGAGGCCTCGAAGCGAGTCTTCTCCAGGTGATTGAGGATGCTGTGCATGCTCTCGCTGAGCGCTTTCGCGTCGGTGGCGATGAAGGCCTCGCCCCCGGTCTTGCTCGCAATGCGCTGCAGCAGCTCAGGATTAGTTGGGTAGCGCCGCCTGACGTATTGGGGATTCCCAAACAGCGGGTCGTGGCCTTGCAGCACTTCGACCTCGGCGCCGTCACCAATCTGAATCGTGTAGGTCTTGCAGCCCACCGTGTTCGCCAGCTCGATGGCGTATTCAGGAGACACTCGTCCGGCGTTGTTGTCGCCGTCGGTCAACATGATGATGACCTTGCTGAGGGCATCGCTGCGGCGCAGCCGTGCCACCGCCGTACCGAGGGCGTCCCCAATGGCCGTCTTGCTACCGTCGATGACGCTCAGCCCGAGCCCTGACACCAGCTTCGACAGCAGCTGATAGTCCAGGGTTGGAGGCGAGAGGATGTAGGCCCTCTTGCCGAATACGATCACCCCGATGCGATCGGTCTTCCGTCGGGAGATAAAGTCCTGAACCACGAGCTTGGCGGTGTCCAGACGGGTGAGCCGCCGGTTCTTCGGCAGCTTCATCTTCTTGGGCAGATCCTCCGGGTCGGCGTCGAGCACCGCTTGCATCGATCCCGACAGGTCCATGACGACCACGATGTCGATGCCTTGCTCGTCGATGCTCTGATCGCTCAGCACCGACACCGGACGAGCCAGCGCCAGCACGAAGAAGACCACCGCCACGGCACGCAACACACCCGGCAAATCGCGCAGCCTGACGCGCCAACCCCGCGGTGCATGGCGTAAGGGAACCGCCGTGCCAATCCGCATGCGGGGTCGTCGGCGATCTTGCCCGAAGGTGCCCCACCACCAGACGAGCGGCACGACCACCAGGGCGATCAGGGCGTAGGGATGACGCCACTCGGCCTCGAACCAGACCACCCCGCGAGCGATCCACGGATGAGCGAGCGCCGCCGCCAGGGCAAGGACGGTCATGACTAACGCGCCGAGGGTCCGCCAGAAGATCGACCAACCCCGCCGCTGCGACCTGGATCGCGTCACCGCCGGACGGTCGCTACGTTTCAGCCGCGGCAAGCGCCCGCTTGGCACGATGGCCGCAGGAGAGGTGGCTTCAGTGGACTGGGCCACAGGCTTGCTGCCTTGACTCGGGTCGCTACCGCTCATGCGGCCCTCCGCGACGAGCTCTTGCTCGGTTCGATGCGCACCGCAGCAGGCGGCGTGGTCACTCGAACGACGTCCTCAGCCCGATCGATGGAGGCGGCGCAATCGTCACGGGTAGGCTCGACCTCAGCATATTTGATGAAATCCGCGTCGTCGAGAAAGCGGTCGATCGCGTCCAGATTGGTCAGCGGCGGGTAGACCCGTTTCAACATGACGCGCATCTCGGTGCTGGTCGACTCGAGCCCGTCAAAGCCGTAGCGATCACCGAGATAGCGGCGGGCACACTCGCTCACCCGGTCGAAATACTCATCGTGTCTGTCATCGGCGAGCAAGCTCGAGCCCCGAATCTCGGCCAACTCCTTCATGGCAGCAATCCACGGAAGGACCTTTGGCCTCGGCGGGACAATCTTCGGCCGCTGCTGAATGCGGCGCAACAGCCAGGCCAGCACAATGGCCAAAGCGATGGCGGCGAGCACGCCAATGGTCGCCTGTTTGGCCAGCGGCCATGCCTCGCGCTGGGGCCGGGGTGACGGATTACCTTTGACCTTCGGATCTACCTCGTTGGCAATCGGATCGTCGATGGTGATCCGCTGCGGCTCGGTGCACAGGGTCATCACCTGACCGTTGGCTCGGCCCACCGAGATGGGCACCGGCGGCAGCACCAGCTGGTGACGGCCAGGCTCCTCGGGCAGGGGCACGAAAAACAGGGTCAAGGTGGTGGCCACCGGCTGGTCCGCGCCACTGTTCTTTGGTCGGTCAATCAGCGGGCCAGCGCCACCATCAGGCTCGGGAATCACCCAACCGCTCTCTTCCAAGGCGCGCATGGCATCACTGCCACGCTGGATGCGAAAGCCGCCGGGCATCACCGTCTCACCGCGACCATGGGTCACGATCACCGTCAGGGGCACCGCATAGCCACTCAATCCGCGAGTCGGCACCCGTGCCTCGATTTCCGGTCGAGTCGCGCCTTTCGGCAGATATTCGGTGCACGAGGTCCAGACCTTGGCGCCCCCGTCTAGTGGTGGAGCGCCAGCGTTTTGGGCCGCGGCTGGGGACGAATGAAAAAGGAGAATGGAACAAAGAACAAAGAACAGGGAACAGAGAAGGGGAACGGAGGGGCGGCGCATCGTCCCTCGTTGCTGTGGCCAAGAGGTCATCGACCCAACCTCCTGGCGCGCTTGGCAAAGAGATCGCGGATCGGTTTGATGAAGCTCTGGTCGGTGCGCACCACCGCTCGGTCGAGGGCCAGCTTGCGGAAGAGCTTCTCCCGTTGATCGCGGATGGCCTTCATCGACTCGGCGTAGTGCTTGCGCACCCGGGGATCGCTGGTGTCGACGAGAATGTCCTCACCTGTCTCCAGATCCTCGAAGGAAGCCACGCCCACGTCAGGCAGCTCCTCGTCTCGTGGATCGACCAGCATCACGGGGATCACGTCGTGCTTGGCGGCCGCCAGCGCCAAGGCGCGCTCGAATCCGTCAGCGAAGAAATCACTGATCAGGAAGGCCACGCTTTGTCGCTTGGCCACCCGCACCAAGGTCTGCAAAGCCAAGCGCAGATTGGTGCCCGTGTACTGAGGCTCGAAGCCCATGATTTCGCGGATCACCCGCATCACGTGCTTCTCGCCCTTCTTGGGCGGCACCAGCTTCTCGATGACCTCGGTGGCGAGCACCAAGCCGACGTTGTCATTGTTCTTGATGGCGCTGAAGGCGCAGAGAGCCCCCACTTCGGCCGCCACTCGCGCCTTGGACGCACGGACGGTACCCCACTGCTCGCTGGCCGACAGATCGACCACCAACATCACCGTCATCTCCCGCTCTTCGACGAAAACCTTGACGAAAGGCGCGTCCATCCGGGCCGACACGTTCCAGTCGATGAACCTCACGTCGTCCCCGGGCACGTAGGCCCGCACCTCTCGGAAGCTGAGCCCTTGCCCCTTGAAGACCGAGTGGTAGGTACCGGCCAGCTGCTCGTCGGCGAGCCGCCGCGTGTGGATCTCGATGGATCGCAGCTGGCGCAACAGCTCCCGGGGAATCACCTCAGGGCACCTCGATGACCTCGAACACGCGATGCACGATCTGTTCGGCCGTCACCTCCTCGGCCTCGGCTTCGTAGGTGAGCACCACTCGGTGGCGCAAGACGTCCGGGCCGATGGCCTTGACGTCCTCGGGGGTCACGTAGCCCCGGTGCTTGAGAAATGCGTGGGCTCGCGCAGCCAGGGCGAGGGCGATGGAGGCGCGGGGACTGGCGCCGAACTCGATGAGCCCCGCCAGATCGGCCATCCCGCGCTTCTTCGGCTCCCGAGTCGCAAAGACCACGTCGACGATGTACTGCTTGACCCGATCGTCGATGTAGACGTCTTTGACCGCCTCCGAGGCTTTCCGCAGCTGCGCGAGATCAACCTGCTGCTTGACTTCAGCCACCGTCGGACTGGTGGCACGCTCGATGATCTCGTGCTCTTCCTCGCGACTCGGGTACCCCACCCGAATCATCATCATGAAGCGATCGACCTGGGCTTCAGGCAACCGATAGGTGCCCTCCTGCTCGATCGGGTTCTGGGTCGCCATCACGATGAAGGGGCCGGGAAGCTTGTGGGTCGTGTCGCCGATGGTCACCTGGCGTTCCTGCATCGCTTCGAGCAGGGCGCTCTGCACCTTGGCCGGGGCACGGTTGATCTCGTCGGCCAACACCAGGTTGGCGAAGATGGGCCCCAACTTGGAGGTGAACTCCGCCTTGTGGTGATTGTAGATGACCGTACCGATGAGGTCGGCGGGCAACAGATCAGGGGTGAACTGGACCCGCGCAAATTCAGCGTCGATCACGTCGCAAAGGGTGCGCACGCAGAGGGTCTTGGCCAGGCCGGGGACCCCTTCGATCAGCACGTGCCCATCGGCGAGGAGCCCGATGAGGATCCTCTCGATCATGTAGGTCTGGCCCACAATGACCTTGCCGACCTCGTTGATGAGGTCGTCGATGAAGGCACTTTCCTTGGCAACGAACTCGTTTAGCGCTCGGACGTCTTCCATTTTCGTGAGCTGGCTTCTAGCAAGACTGGCCCCTGGAGGACAGCCGAGACCCCTCGTTTATTCCGGCAAATTCCTGCTCGGGCCGAACCTTCAGCCCGCGCCGCACAAGGCGATGCACTTGCCGTCAGCGCTACAGGCGCCCGCACATTGAGAGGCGCTCACACAGTCCTGACCTGTCGGCTTCACCTTCCGGCAGGTTTGGTCGCAATAGAGCCCAGCGGTGCAATCTTCATCGCCGTCGCATTTGCCACCGGCCACCGCGAGCTTGCGCTTTCGACACTCCGAGGCTCGGCAGGTCAGACCTGGAGCACACTGTGGGGTGGCCGTGCAGCGGTCACCCAGCTTCTTCACCAAGATGCACAGGTTGGGAGAGACGGCCGGGCTGGGAGGCGCCCCGTCGTAGCCTGAAGCAGACGGGGCTGCGCTGGCCGAGGCGCTAGCGACAGGAACAGTGGAGGCCGCGACCGAGGGGTCCGCCACCGGTAGCTCTGGCGGGGTGAAGACGATGGGAACACTGGCCGTCACGATGCCGCCTTCCGGCTGCGGGAAGCGCAGACCATAGAACGCACGGGTCACGCAGGAGACCACCGACTTGTCCGGCAAATCGCCGCCACCACCGACGTTGGACACCTTGCCATCCCGCCCGATGACGATACGGACGGTCACGCGACCCTGAAGGTTGGGGTTGTCGCGCAGACCATTCTCGTAACAGCGCCGCAAGCGGCCGAAGTTCCGACGCGCGATCCGGCTGACCACCTCGGAGGGAAGCGGACCGCTGACACTCAGGGCACCCAGTCGCAACCGCAACGGGCGCTTGCTGTTGGGATGGGCGAGCCGACCTCTCGGTCCCGCAGAACCCTGCCCATAGCCCGCACCATGGCCGATCCCTTGGTGCTGCTTGGGATCAGGCTCACCCATGCCCGACAAGCCCAGCGGACCGGTGATCGGTTCGTCCAAAACGCCCGACCCAACACCAAGCACCTTGTCGAGCCCACGCCAGCTCCAATCCGGCGAGCCCCCGCTATGGAGCAGAGCGATCATCCCGTGCTCGGCAGCCTGACGACGCACCGCCCGTCCCTGCTGCTCAGGATGGGTTTGGTCGGCGGGACCACGCACCGCTTGGCGGCCTCCAAGGGCCCCGCTCGACGACCCGGTAGCCTGAGCGCCACAATAGGAGCCGCCCTGGCAGGATGAGATGGTGACGCCGTTCAACCCGCTATCGAGGGGGCCACAGGGCTTCCCCGCCGCCACCGGCTTCTGACAGCGCCCCTCGCGGCCGCCCTGGGCGCCACCACACCACAGCCCCGGCTGACATTCGCGGCTATCGGAGCACCCGCCGCGGACCGGCTGGGTGCCCACGGTGAGCTTGGCGCAGGCGGGAATGCGCGACAGGTCGTCGGTGAGTAGGGAGGTCTTCCAGGACACTCGCTCGAGCGCCTCGGCGCAGCCCAGCGCCGCATTGAACGGCAGCTGCACACGCGTCCCGTCGAAGCCCCAGTCGTCCCTGCACTGGGTGGCCAGGCGCGCGGCCCGCTCGATGAGATATCCATAGGCAGGGCGCGTCATCTCGTCCGCCGAGCAGCGGGCTTCCAGGTGTCGGCGCGGCGCTTCGAAGACGAGCTTGCAGAAACCGTCCCGACTCAACAGCGGCTCGGGGAGCGGCAAGGTGCCACCCAATGGCGGGGGCGGATCCTC
>JAUVCD010000815.1 GCA_030590865.1 Myxococcales bacterium
TGAACCTGAACATGCAATGGTCCTTCGACCCCTTCGCCAGCGCTCCTGATGAGAAGACCGAGACGGAGCCGATCAGCTTCACCGAGCCCTAGGCTCCCCCGAGTGCAACGCGTGACACGAGGCGTGAGCTTGCTGTGCTCAAAGTCCTCCACCCAGCAGCCCTGGGTGGACTGGCTGCTGCCCGGCGATGGGCAGAGCCGCAACGCCGTGGTCGGCGTCAACAATGCCTACCCCGGAGCGCCAGCCAGCGACGTGGTCGACCGGGTGGGGGCGCGTATCGGCGAGGGGCGCATCTGGCTCACCCAGCCCCCGGTTGCTTCGGCGCTGCTGCCTCACCCGCCCTTGATGGATGCTCATGGCGCGGCGGTGGTTCGGGTACGAAACGGCGGTGCCTCCTACGACGTGTTTGCCCACACCGACGCGGGCGAACAGGAGGCCATGAGCTACACCAGCACGCCCTGAGCCTCACGCCGTCCCACCTGGTCGGCATGAGGGCATCCCTCACAATGAGTTGAGCTTGGCTACGGGCTCAGACGCCCAACCACAAACCGCGCCGCCGCCGGATCGTTCGCATGGACGGCCCAGGCGAGCGCCGCACCTTCGCCCCACCCGGTAGACGTCATCCAGAACACCTCGAGGGGCTCGTAGGCCAGGGCGTACTTGGCCGTCGCGATGGCCCCAGCGGCGTCGACGTGGGTGACGCTGACCTGCTCATTGCCATGCTCCAGCAGGGCGACAATGGCGGTCGGCGAGCCCGCCGGGTCGACCACCGCGAGGCTGAGCTGTTGATTGGCCTTGGCTTGGTCTTGGGGCGCAATCTCAACCTCGCTCAGCGTCTGGCCCTCCCCGTCGAGCCAGCTGAAGGCGAACGCATTGCCATCCCGCCAGAACGCCGCCACCCGATTGTTGGCGCCGTCCTCCAGGTGGATGAACACGATGTCGCCGAGATCGCGCGGTGCGCCGAGGCTGCCGTCGACGCTCAGCGGCAGCAGCTGCGAGCCCAGGTCCCCGTTGCGGTAGCCCACCAAGAATCCGGGATCCGCGAACGCGACCGCGACCGACTCCATAAACGCCGTGTCGATATCGGTGTGCCATTGCGCAGCGGCCGCGTCGTCGAGCAACTCGGCCGACAGCTGGTTCTGTCCGGCGCTCATCGTCGAGTCCGCGTAGACCAACAGTGGGGACGTACCAGAACGGGCCGCCAAGCTCGGCGCCATCGCATTTTCGATGGTCCGGGTGCTCAACACAGTGCCACCGTCGTCCAGGCGCTGGAGGTAGACCTCGCCTACGCCCACCCCCGTGCCGACCGCCAGCAGCCAGCCGCCAGGATGGGGCGCGAGGGAGACCTGGAACGCCTGCTCCACGTAGCTGCACGGTCGGTAGTCGAGCAACTCGAGCTCCGGTGAGAAGCGGGCGAAATACACGTCATGGTTGAACGAGACCCACGCTGCCGCGACCGAATTGCCGTCGCTAGCGAGCGCGATGTCGATCACCTCGTGGGCATCGACCCGGGGCCGCGCACAAGCCACCTGGTTGGGTGGGCTCAAGCACGAGTTGCAGTCGCGCACGTCGTGAGAGCAGAGCTCGCTGCACACGACCTGACCGCCGGTGTAGCCCAGCTCGGCACAGCTCGCAGACGGTGCGCCGTCGCAAGCCTCGGTGAAGTCCTGGCAGGTGACGGGCTGACCATCGGTGCTCCAACAGAGCTCACAGGTGTCGACCATGCCATTACCGCAGCGCACCTCGTCGGTATCGCACACCGGCTCGCTGGTGACCTCGCCGCAAGGGGCTGGAAATGGAACCCAGGGGCTGGTGCCACCACCGCCCTCTCCGCCGGCTCCGCCAGCGACGACCGTGTCCGAACCGCATCCATTGGCCGTCAGCGCAGCGCTCAAAGCAACCACTGCGACCACTCGCACGCCACGCAACTTACCGATCATGACTACCAGTATCGGCGGCCTCAGCGCCGAGCGCCACGACAAGACGAAACAGCTCGCCGATCGGTGCGCGTCCCCTAGGTGAAGCCGACCTTCGCGCAGAGGTTCAGCACGAGACCCACAGCCTCGGTAAGTGTCACGTCATCATCCACGAGCCCAAGGAAGGCCGCCACCGCCTGAGGCCCCTCGCCATTGCGCTCACCGCCTGGGCCACGGTGCAAATGCTCGGCGGCGAGCCGGGCTCAAATGCCTAGCCGTGCATTGGCGGCGTCGGGAACCACCCAATTCGTGACCGCCGTCAGGGTGCAGCAATCGGCTTCCAAGCGTCGCGCATTTGCGGAGGATGAGCGGGTGAGTAGCTCTCGCGCCTGCTCTTGGTCGCCCTTCTTTTCGCAGGCATAGCGGAGGCGCTCCTCCCCTCTGCCGGCAATCGCAGCTGCTCGGGTGCCGGCCGCCCCATGCCATGGTCCCCCTGCTGCTCTCGATAGGCCATGGCAGCTCCTCCGCAGGGCACCGGCGCACCCCGTCGAAGCGTAATACGGCTCGAAAGTTGGGGTTTTGAAGGGCGCCCGAGATATGAGGCAAACGCGAGGTCCGAATAGGTGCTTGAATGGTCGGATGATGAAAGCAGCAACTGGCCTCGCAATATGGGCCATCGGTTTTTGCGTCGCCTGCAGTGATGACACGACGAGCGACAGCGACGGCCGGCCCGATCCAGTTCCGTGCGGCACCAACACGTGCACCGGCGGGGACGTTTGCGTCGTCACGCCCCAAGAGCCAGACTGCGACCACAAGGAAGACCCGTCCGACACCTGCCCGCCGGACAAGCCCAACGACATGCTCTGCGGCGGCGCGGGCATGGCCTGCTGCTGCGGCGAGACACCGCCGTCGCTGTACGCATGCGACCCAGCCTCGCAGTGTGGTAGCCAGGTGACGTGTGACTGCCTCACCGATGCCTGCCCGCCGCTGGACATGCAGTGCTCGGCGACCAGCGAGCCGGGCAAGTTCCTGTGTGAGCAGCCGGGCATGCCCTGAACGAGACCCCGCGGCCTCACCCGCGTTCTCACAGCCCGGCAACCGGGCGACCCGCAACCATCGCCTGGGTCGCCTCACAGCAAAGCACCCCGGCGAGCGAGGCGAAACAGCTCGCCTATCGGTGCGCTTCCCCTAAGTGAAGCCGACCTTCGCGCAGAGGTTCAGCACGAGACCCACAGCCTCGGTAAGCGTCACGTCATCATCCACGAGCCCAAGGAAGGCCGCCACCGCCTGAGGCCCCTCGGCCTCTTCATCGGTGAAGAGCTGGCTCAGCTCCTCCATGAGCTCCGCCGCCTCCCGCTGGCGCAGGAGCGGTGCGAGCTCGTGCACGATCTCATCGGTGGAGCAGTGCTCCAGAACGAAGCAGAGGTCGTAGGCATCCTTCGGCGCTCTACGATCCATGAACGCCGCGGTCTTGAGGAGCACATAGGGGCCAGGTGCGCAGACCCACAGCTCGTGAGCATCACTTACCCGAACGCGTCTGCGTCTCGACAGTGCAAAGCGCACCTCAGAGAGTCGACCTGTCGCCCCGACGCCAGCTGCCGTGACCGGGATGATGTCGATGTGGACTCGCTCGGTCGCGTCGGGGTGAGTCCACCGCGATTCGCTCGTGCCACCACCCTCGCGCCTCGCCGGGGCGAAGCCGACGTCCTCGAGCTTGGAGATGACCTCGGCTTTCAAGCCAGCATCTGCAACGAG
>JAUVCD010000958.1 GCA_030590865.1 Myxococcales bacterium
GGAGCCAATACTCGCCAAGGAGGCAGGAGTCGCCAGGCATCGGGTAGAGAATAAACCGCCCGTAGATATCTACGGATACGCCTGTACCGACGAGGGGCATCCACTGCTCCTCCGGGATTTGGCTCAAGTCGACGGAGTACGTGCAGGGCCAAGTATCGCACGAACCCGGACAGGGCAACACTTCCACTTGCCCGTATTCATTTACGTTGGCTAGATACCCTCTGGCAGCCACAGCTTCACCACAGGACGCAACGTTCCATGACGGCTGGGTATTCCGGCCCAATTCGGCCACCCATTCCGGCTGAATTCGGCCACCCATTCCGGTCCAATTCGGCCACCCCCCATCAGTTGATCTGAGAGGTTGCAGCGCGGGATAACCAGAGGTCAAATAGCGTTCTTTTTCCGATTCCCCGGTGAAAGGAGCGCAAGTTGCCCAGAGGAAGGTTGTCCATGCGAAAGATCCGAGAAGTTCTACGTCTGAAATACGTCAACAAGGCCAGTGAACGAGCCATCGCCAAGAGCTGTTCCGTGGCCCGCAGCACCGTAGCAGATTATCTGCGGCGGGTGGCTGAGACCGGGCTTTCCTGGCCTCTCCCGACCGATCTGGACGACGAGTCCCTTGAGAAACTCCTGTTCCCGCTGGGGCCATCTGTCCCGGCAGGAGAGCGGCCGTTGCCGGACTGGGATTACGTTCATAAGGAGCTTCGCCGCAAGGGTGTGACGCGGTTCCTTTTGTGGCAGGAATACAAATTCTGCAGCCCGACCGGGCTTGGCTACACCCAGTTCTGCGACCGTTACCTTCAGTGGCGCGGCCGCCAGGACCCTGTGATGCGCCAGGTCCACAAGGCTGGTGAAAAGCTTTTTGTGGACTATGCCGGCCACACAGTTCCGGTCACCGACCGCCGCACCGGCGAAGTGCGTTTTGCCGAAATCTTCGTCGCTGTGCTGGGTGCCAGCAACTATCTGTACTGCGAGGCAACCTGGAGCCAAAGCCTGCCCGACTGGATCGCGTCGCACATCCGCACTTTCGAGTTCTTTGGCGGGGTACCGGAAGTGTTGGTGCCTGACAATCTGAAGTCCGGGGTCACCAGTCCCCACCTTTATGAGCCTGATCTGAACCCGACCTACCAAGATATGGCCGTCCACTACGGGGTGGCCGTTGTTCCGGCTCGTGTCCGCCGGCCGCAGGACAAGGCGAAAGCCGAGTCGGGTGTTCAAGTGGCTGATCGCTGGATCTTGGCTCGGTTGCGCAACCGCACGTTCTTCAGCCTCGCGGGACTGAATGAAGCCATCAGCGAGTTGCTGACCAAGCTGAACACACAACCGTTCCAGAAGCTGGATGGTTGTCGCCGCAGCATGTTCGAGGCGGTGGATGCCGCGGCCCTGAAGCCTCTGGCCGCTGCTCGCTACCAGTATGCTGAGTGGAAGAAAGTCCGCGTTCACATCGATTACCACGTGCAAGTGGACAAGCATTACTACTCGGTGCCGTATCAGCTCGTGAAAGAGGAACTGGATACTCGACTGACCGCTGATACGGTCGAGTTGTTCCGCAAAAACAAGCGTGTGGCCAGCCACGTTCGCAGCCGAAAGAAGGGCGGCTTTACCACACAGAGTGAGCATATGCCGGCCAGCCACCGTCACTACGCCAAGTGGACTCCCGAGCGTCTGGTGCGGTGGGCCGAGGAAACCGGCGGCCAAACAGCGGGGGTAGTCACCGCGATCCTTGCCAGTCGTCCCCATCCCCAACAGGGCTTTCGGTCTTGTCTGGGGATCATGAACCTGGGCAAGTCATACGGCAACGAGCGGCTGGAAGCCGCTTGCACACGGGCACTGGCCCTGGGCACGACGAGCTACAAGAGCATCCAGTCGATCCTCAAAACTGGCTTGGATAGCCAACCGTTGCCCGACCAAACCGCCGAACAAATGGTATTGCCCATTGATCACGACAATATCCGCGGCCCCGGTTATTACCACGAAGATGGCGAAGGAGGCCTGCCATGCTGACGAGTCCGACGTTGGAGAAGCTTAAGGAGATGCGTCTGCTGGGTATGGCTGGCGCCCTTGAAGATCAGCTGCAGACGCCAGACATCCAGAGCCTCGGCTTCGAAGAGAGGCTGGGGCTGTTGGTCGACCGTGAACAAACCGAGCGCGACAACCGCCGCCTGAAAACCCGGCTGACCAAAGCCCGGCTCAGACAGCAGGCCAGCTTGGAAGACATCGATTACAGCGGTAGCCGTGGCTTGGACAAGGGTCAGTTGCTGGATCTCGGCTCGTGTAGGTGGATCACCGAGCGCAACAACCTGTTGTTGACCGGGCCAACGGGTGCGGGCAAAACGTATATCGCCTGCGCCCTGGCGCATAAGGCGTGCCGTCAGGGCCTGACGGCTCTCTACCTGAGGCTGCCGCGCCTGTTCGGCGACCTGACCATCGCCAAGGGCGACGGCCGCTACGGTAAACTGCTGGTCCGTTACAGCCGGGTGGACGTGATGGTGTTGGACGACTGGGGCGTGGCGCCGATGACGGCGGAGAACCGGCGGGACCTGTTGGAGATCCTGGATGACCGGTACGAAAAGAAGTCGACCTTGATCACGAGTCAGCTGCCGGTGGAGAAATGGCACCGGTATCTGGAAGACCCGACGTTGGCCGACGCCATCCTGGATCGGTTTGTGCACAATGCCTACCGGATCGAACTGAAGGGAGAATCCTTGAGGAAACGTAAGGGGAGGTCTTGACGAA
>JAUVCD010000059.1 GCA_030590865.1 Myxococcales bacterium
TGAGCCAACCACTGCAGCGGACGACAAGACGAAGGCGATGGCCACGTTCGGGGTCGAGATCACGATACCGAAGCGCGCAAACACCGGCGTCGATCCCAACGGTCGGCTCGATCTGGCGCTCTCGTGGAACGAATCCGGCACGCTAGAGAGGATCACATCGTCACCGCCGCAAACCCTGAAAGACGCCTCGGCCCTGTGGGACGCTAAGGACTTCGGCCGAAGCAAGCTCTTGGTCGACGAGGGGGCATCCAACAAGATCTTCTACACGGTCCGCTCGTTCGAGGTGCGGGTGGGCGTGCCCGGCGGCAGACGTGGTCAACACATCCACCGATGGCAGCGGGTGTCCCGGATCTACGGGATCCTGCCGCTGGACTCGGCCAGCTACGCCGAGTGCACCATCGCGTTGGAATACGGCCACGACATCACCAAGGACCACCCTGGCGTGCAAGGGGCGCTCGGGATCTGCACCTCGATGCGACGAACCGAGTAGCGGCTCCATGGGTCCCCTCGGAGAGCTGGTCGACGCCCCGGACGGGACGGTCGGAGCAGCGTCTGTTGCAACGAGGGCTCGTGATGGGCTCCTCGGCTGCGTATCATTGACGTCAATGAAAACTGCCAGCGTGATCATGGCGGCAATGCTGGTCGCGACGGCCTGCGACAGCTCCGACGACGCCAACCCAGCGGTCGGGGGCGCGGCGGGAGCGGGTGGGACGGGCAGCAGCACGTCCGGCGACGGCGGGACCGGCGCGACGGGTGGAGAGGGCGGCCATGGTGGCTCAGGAGGCGGCGCCTTCCGCCCCTTCAGCGCCGATAGCTACTGGAACAAACCACTGCCCGCTGACGCCCCTGTCGATTCGCAGAGCGCGCTCTACATCGCCGACGCTGAGGATCCCAACGTCTCGGACTCCTATCTCGGGCTCACCGGCGCACCCGGTGCCTCGCAATCCTACGCGGCGCCCGTCGTGTGGTCCCAAGCGGGCGACCCCAACTACACCATCGCTCCCGATCTGTGGGGCCCGACCATCGACGTGCGGATCCCCCTGGGCGCCGAACCCCAGACGGGCACCGACGGAGCCTTGTGGATCATCGATCGGCCAGGCGACCAGCTGGTACAGCTGTGGCAGGCAAGCTTCGGCGGCTCCAGTTGGGCCGCAGCGAGCACGAGTCGCTATTTGATCGACTCCAATGGCCTCGACAAGAAAGCCGCCGGCTCGGACGAGCCTCTCAACGACGGGCACCGCGGTGTTCCGCCTACGGTCCAGGTGGTGCGGCTGGACGAAGTGGCAGCCGGCGTCATCGAGCATCGCTTGGAGTGCTATTGGCACGCCACCGGGCGACCCAACACCGCCACGCCCTGGTTCTATTGGCCCATGGTGGGCTACGAGCAGGACAAAGGCGGCATCGTCCCCGAGGGCATCGTCATCCGCATCAAGCCGTCCGTCGATCTGTCGAGCAAGGGTCTGTCGCCAACCGCATTGATCATCGCCGTGGCCCTGCAACGCTACGGCTGCGTCATCGGCGACAACTCGGGAGGCACCAACAACCGCCTCAAGCTCGAGCTCGACGAAGCCGCCTGGGCAGCCCTCGACCCCGAGCTCGCCGGCGACTCGCTGCAAAGCCTCGCCTGGAGCGAATGGGAGTTCATCGAAGGGGGCTACGATCCGCCGGCACCGTGAGCCTAGTTGGTGGGCACGGTGCAAGCGGGCACGGTGCGGGCGTATACTGGGCCGGCGAAAGTCAGAGGGGAGTGCTGCAAAACGATGAGTTGGCGATTGATGCGCAGGGTGGCGGCCCTAGTGGTGTGGGCGACAGCAACCTGGGGATGCGTGGCGCTCGGAGATCCGAATGCAGCCAAGGCAGTCGGCTGCCGGGCTGATGACGAGTGCAAAGGTGACCGTGTCTGCCGCGCAGGTACGTGCGTAGCCGGGATCAACGCGGCGCTGCGCCAGCGTATCGCGGAAGGCGATGTGTCACCCGAAGCGCTGTCTGCCGCTGCGAAAACGCAGCCCTGCACAGAGCTGCCCGGCCTGGCACCCAAGCTCGTCGAGCTCGACAGTGATCTGGCCAAGCGCCAGCCGTTCATGGACCAGCTCGCCGCCGCCGGCGCGGCACCTGGTGACCCGCAAGCCGCCTACGGGCTGTGGCTGCTCAGCCTCCAACGGTACGGCGTGACCTGCGGGGGTGTGGCTGCCAGTGCTGACTATGCCAAGCTCAGCCAGGGCAGCGGCGCCGTCGTTGGCGAGGCCATGGTCGACGAGGCCTTGCGCGGCGACGATTGTGGCGCACTGATGACCTTTGAGAGCATGCAGCTGTGGCCGTTCAAGCGGCGCTTCACCCAGGAAGTTGCTGGCCGCAACTTCGAGCCGGCCGAGGTGACCCGGCGGCTGTGGGTCGACACGCTCAAACAGTTCAAGACCGAATGCGTCAAGCGTCTCAGCCGGCGTCAGACCATGGCGCTGAACGCACAAGTCGCCAAGCTCGAGCGCATCGTCGGGCTCGATGACGGGACGCTCGTCACGCTCCGCAGCAGGCTCCTGACGGCCATGGAGTCTGGAAACGCCGAGGAGATTCTGGCCTATACCCGGGCGGTCACCGAACGAGAGACGTCGCTCGATAGCCGGAACGCGGCGGTCTACGAGGCCAAGCTGCGGGACACGGAGAAGGATCTCGCGACCGACCGCGCGCGGCTGGTCGTGGCACAGAAGGAGGCGGCCGAGGCCCGCCAAGTTGCCGCCGCAGCGACGCAGACAGGCAAGACACCGCCGGCTGCCGCCGAACCGAACGTCCTCGATGATGCGAAAAAGGCCATCGAGGCCGTCGACGCAGCTCGCCAGCTGTTCGACATGTGAGCCCGGCCGCTCCGGACCTCGAGAATGACTAGCGCTGGGGGACGCAGCGCCCTGTCTCGCAGATCAGCTCGCCGCTGCAGTCGAGGTCACGGGCGCAGGAGCTCGGCGCACTGCCAGCGGAAGCGACCGCTCCCCCTTCGCATTGCAGCAAGGCCGCAGCCTCTGCCGGGCAGGTTTGCAGGCAGCGATCACGGTCTGTACACCCAGTGTTGAAGATGCACTGATTGAGCGCCCTGTGCGGCGTTCCGCAGGCCTCGGGCACCGCCGTGTGCACGCTCACGAAGCTGCCACATCCGAGCAGCAATGCGCTGGTCATTAGGGCGCCGGCGACTGTTGCGGTCTGGAACGGCATACTCCCTCCAGGCAGATGGTGTTCCCTGAGCAATCCGCGTCGCTCACACAATGGGCGGCGTCTCGCCGCGCTGCCGCGGTCTGTTCGCATGCCTCGAAGGCCTTGAACTCGTCGGCGCACGACGCCAGACAGGTTGGCTCGTCAGTGCATCCCGTGCGGGCCATGCAGGCGTTGACCGCGGCGGCGGCCGGGTCACACTGGGGCCGCAGGGTGATCAGCGCGACGTGGATGCAACCTGTGAACGCAAGCATCAAACCGACGACGGCGACCGTGCGGACGACAGCCATGAAGCGAGCCTAGTGTCACTCATGCGCATCGTCTATGCGCAACCCTCGCGGCCCGGGCGATGGCTCATCGCCGCCTTGCGTCTGATCGCGTACCACTCGATTCCCACCACGAAGAGAACACCGAGTACGAAGCCCACGATCAGCTTCGGCTCCACTGAGGTGGGTAAGAATGGCACGGCGCTGATCACCCGGGGCTTTTCCCGAACGATGATCTCGGTGATGGTCTGGTAAGGCCAGATGCGCCACAGGCTGCCGATTAGAAGGCCGATGAGCACGGCCAGCACGGTGTGCTGCCAGCGACTCAAGAGCCACTTGAGCAACCGCGAGAACAGCAGAATGCCGACGACGCAGCCCACGCCAAAGGGAACGAGGACCATCAGGTCGAGCGTGCCGACTGCGCCCAGGATGTATGCGTATTTGCCCAGGATGAGCAGGATAAACGAGCCGCTGATGCCCGGCAGGAGCATGGCGCAGATGGCGACGGAGCCACACAAGAAGATGAAGGCGGGATGCTCGGGCGTCGCCACCGGAACCAGGTTGACGATGGCGAAGCCAACCAAGGCCCCAGCGATGCAGGCCACGACGCGCACCGAGCTCCACTTCTCGACGTGGCGCCCCAACATGATGGCCGAGCCAAGCACCATCCCGAAGAAGACGGCATAGACCAGCGGGCGGTTGGGGCTCGAGGCCAGCACCATGCTCGGCAACTTGACGATCTTGACCATCACGACCACGCCCAAGCCGACGCCCAGCACCAGGCAGGTCAAGAAGCGCCAGTGGATGAGGCTCATCACACGGCGCAGCTTGAGCCGGACCAGGCTCGTCAGGGCCTCGCTATTGGCCGAAGTGATCGCCGCGAGCAGCTGGTAGTAGATGCCGAGGGCCACCGCCATGGTGCCACCAGACACGCCGGGCACTACGTCGGCGGTGCCCATGCAAAAACCCGAGAAGGTGGTGTAGGGGCCAGCCGACCAGGTGATGTCCTGCGCCTCTGGCGGCTGGCTGGGCTCGCTGCGCCCCTCCCCTCCTTCAGTGGGCTCGGCTTCCGGCTCTCCGCTGCGCTCGCGCTTCGCATCCTCGCTCATTCACTCCTCCGGGGACGGAGGCTCTGTTATCACAGTTTCGTGCCTGAGCCGGAACGAGTGGGGTTGCCGACCTACCAGGATGTGCAAGAGGCCGCCGCCTTCATCGCCGGGCAGGTGGTACGCACACCAGCCATTCGGTGCCCGGTGCTCGATTCCATCGCTGGAGCCGAGCTGTGGCTCAAGGCCGAGAACCTCCAACACATCGGGGCGTTCAAGGCCCGCGGTGCCCTGACAGCGGTCGGCAGGTTGAGCAAAGACGAGCGCGCCCGCGGCGTCCTCACCTACAGCTCAGGCAACCATGCCCAGGCCGTGGCGCTGGCCGCCAAGATCCACGGTGCCCGCTGCCAGGTGACGATGCCGGTCGACACACCGGCTATCAAGATCGAGGCGGTGCGCGCCCTGGGGGCTGAAGTGACCTTCGCCGGCACCACCTCTGCGGACCGCAAGCAGGCCGCGCTAGCGATCCGCGACCGAACCGGCAGCATCATCATTCCCCCTTTCGACGACCGGAACATCATCGCCGGGCAAGGCACCGCCACCCTCGAGCTGTTCCAAGACGTGGCCACCCAAACCGGCGGCGCCTCGCTCGACGCTCTAGTGGTGCCCGTCGGCGGCGGCGGGTTGATCGCCGGCGCTTGTCTGGTGGCCGCGGAGCACAACTGTCCGGTTTATGCAGTGGAACCGGTGGGTTGCGATGCCATGAGCCAGAGCCTCGCGCAGGGCAAGCGAGCCCTGGTGGTGCCGGGACCGACCATCGCCGACGGTCTCAAACCCGTGCAGGTGGGCGAGCTCAACTTCGCCATCGCACGACAACACGTGCAGGCCGCTTTCCAGGTGACAGACGTCGAGCTCGGACGAGCTTTGGTGTCCTTGCTGGTCTACGCCAAGATCCTCGTCGAGCCATCTGGGGCGGCAGCCCTGGCCCTGGCCCTGCGGAGCGGTGGGGCTGACCTCCGAGCCGGCGAGACTCTGCCAGGCGCTCCGAAGCGAGTAGGCGTGATCTTGTCAGGCGGAAACCTGGGCGCCGAGACGCTGCGCCAACTGCTCGACGGATATCCGCCCCTGCCCCGCCCAGACGCCCCACCGACTCATAAGCAGGCCGGTGTGGACGAAATCGAAACAGTCGAATAGGCTTTCGGCGATCACGCAGGCGAGCGCTGTCGCCCCCCGTGACACCAAAAAATGGACGACGCCGAGCAACCAGGTTCGCTGCAGCCGTCCCCGATCGGTGCGCCCTCGGCGACGCTGCCTGGCAGCACCCACGCCACGCCGCCTGTTGCCACCAGCCAGGCTAGCGAGGCTCAGCCGGTCGATGTGCCCGACCTGCCGCCGCCTGCCAAGTCTGGCGCCGGGATCGTGCTCGCCGCCGCGGTGTCCTGCGCCCTCATCATCTCGTTTTTGTGCTCCATCTTCGAGTCGGTGATCCTCAGCGTGAGCCGCGGCCACGTGGAAGCGATGGCCAAGCGTGGGACCCGAGCGGGCAAAATCCTGGAGCGATGGAAGAAGCGCCACATCGAGGTGCCCATTGCTGCGATTCTCATCCTGAACACGCTGGCCCACACCGTGGGAGCCACCGTGGCAGGCTCGAGCTATGAGGCGGTCTTCGACCCCAGCTCCTTGTGGATCTTCTCGCTGGTGTTCACGCTGGCGGTGCTGCTCTTCACCGAGATCATCCCCAAGACGCTGGGCGTCGCCTTTGCCAACCGACTCGCAGGACCGGTCACCTTGTTCGTCCGCGGGCTGGTCGTCCTGCTGGCCCCGCTGCTGTACCTGACCAGCAAGCTGTCCAAAGCGCTGACGGGCAACCAGAAGCGCCCCGTGACGTCGGTCGAGGAGATCCGCTTGCTGGCGGCACTGGGGAGCCGCGAGGGCGACGTGGGCCCGCGGGTGGCCTCCTTCATCGAAGGGGTGGCCAGCCTGAAGGAGCTGACGGTCCGGGACGTCATGGTGCCCCGAGGTGGCATTGTCTACCTGTCCGGGGACAAGAACCTGAACGAGAACCTCGAGCTCGTCCGGAGCAGCGGACACAGCCGCTTCCCCTTCACCCCCACCGCTGATCTCGATGACGTCGAGGGAGTCGTGCTGGCCAAAGAGTTGCTCTTCCTAGAGCACGACGACCCTGGTGCCGTGGTGGACTGGGACATGCTCAAAACGCCACTGCTGGTCGTCCCGGACGGCAAGCACCTCAACGAGGTCCTGCGCCTGTTTCAGGACCAGCGCAAGCACCTGGCCCTGGTCGTCGACGAGTACGGAGGCACCCAGGGAGTAGTGACCCTCGAAGACGTGCTCGAGGAAATCGTCGGCGAGATCGAGGACGAGACGGACCGGATCGAACCGCTGATCATCACCCGCTCTGATGGCAGTCTGATGTGCCGCGGCTGGGCGGAGACGCGCAAGATGTTTCAGGTCCTCGGTATCGAGGCGAAGGTCGAAACGGTCACTGTGGGTGGTTTCGTTGCAGACATGCTGGGCCGCGTCCCGGAGGTTGGCGACTCAGTGAATTGGAAGTCGCTGCGCTTCGAAGTGACCAAGGCCACCAAGCGGCGAGCCGAACAGATCAACGTGACCACCATCGACGCTGAGGACCCAGACGACACCGGTGACGAACCCGACCCGCCGTCATCTCGCACCTGACGACTCAGAATGGCAGACGGGGTCCCTGTGACTGGGGCATTGTGGCCCGGTCCGCACGGTCGGCCGAGCGCATCGCCATGACGCCCTTCGAGAGCCTCTTTGCCAATCGCCCAGTGATCCTCGCTCCCATGGAGGACGTCACCAATGCGTCCTTTCGCGGGCTCTGCCGTCGGCTCGGGGCCGACCTCTGCGTGACCGAATTCGTCAACGCCGAGGGCTTACTGCGAGGCTGCAAGAAGGCGCAGCGCAAGCTGACCCTCGAGCCAGATGACCAGCCGACGGCGATCCAGATCTATGGGAGCGATCCGCCACGGCTGGCCGAAGCTGCGATGGTCGCGGCGGAGGCGCGACCTTGCGCCATCGACATCAACTGTGGCTGCTGGGTGCCCAAGGTCGCCCGCCGTGGCGCCGGGGCGGGCTGGCTGCGAGATCCGGCGGCGATGGTCGAGATGGCAGCGCTGGTGGTGCGCTCGGTGTCCTTGCCCGTCACGGTCAAGACGCGGATCGGCTACGGCACCGAGACGGAGATGCCCATCGTCGATCTGGCGCGCCGACTCGAAGACGTGGGGGTTCGGGCCCTGACCCTCCATTGCCGCACCGCCAAGATGGGCTACCGGCAGGCGGCGGATTGGTCGTGGGCCGCAAAAGTCCAGGCGGTGGTGTCGATTCCCGTCATTGCCAACGGCGACATCAAGAGCGCTGAGGACGCCGCCCGCGCCATGGCCGAGACCGGGTGTCCGGGCGTGATGATCGGCCGCCGGGCGATCGAGCATCCCTGGGTCTTTCGTGAGGCGCGGGCCTTGCTCGACCAAGGGACGCACCTGGAACCACCCACTCTCGCCGAACGTCTCGCCCTCTGCCGCGAGCATCTGGCCCAGAACGTGGCAGAGCGGGGTGAGCCCTTTGGGGTCAATCACACCCGCCGGCACCTGGGCGGTTACATCCGCGGGCTCCGGGGTGCCGCGGCGCTCAGGCGAGAGCTATTCACCCAAACCACCCTCGCGACCTGTCTGGCCACTCTCGATCGCTTCGAAGCCCGACACGCCGCGGATTAGTCGCCGTACTGGTTCCGAACCGGCCAGCCATCAGTAGCATCCAGCGACCGCAATGTTGGTGGCCTGCACACTCACGTTGGACTCTAGCCAGCCTGGCGGATTGTCGAAGGTCGCGATGACGTTGACGTTGAGCTGGCAGGGGTAGATGTGGTTGGGGCTGACGGTGAAGCTGACCGAGCCGGTGGCCGAAGCAGCGCTCTCGGGCGTGCCCGTTGGCTGCTGGTTGCCGTCCAGGCAGTTGGTCGTCGAATGGTAGGCCATAATGACGTTCACGCCCCAGGGTTGGGGGATGGTGACGTTGTAGAAGCTCGTCGTGGGAGCATCTGCAATGATGCGGAGACACCGTCCGGCGGTGTCGTTCTGCTTCATGATGATGATGTGATCGAGCCCATCAGGCCAGGCCTGGGCTGCATAGCTGCTCGGTTCGGGAAGGCAGCTGGTGTCGGTACTGACCTCCACGCCCGCCGCGTTGGCGATGCAACTGTTGCAATAGAATTGCTGGTCACAACCGCAAACGCCTGGACAATCCTCGGGGCACCCCTCCGGTCGTGGCGCGCAACTCCCTTCAGCATCGCACTCGGCCCCCTCGGGCAGATCGCAGAACTCGTCTTGACCACAAGGAACGTCGTTGACCCCGCCACAGATTAGGCCGCCCGCGCTGCCGCCTTGTCCGGATGAGGTGGCGCCCCCAGACCCACCGGAGCCGCCGTCCTCGCCCCCGAGCCCGCCGGTCCCGCCAGTGCTCCCACCGGTGCCGCTGGTGTTCCCACCGAACCCGTCGATCTCGGAGGAGCCCTCACATCCCAATGCCGCCAGCAGGACGCCGGCGGCAAGCCAGAAAAGCTTGCGAAACATGACCTGAGACTATCGCGCCACCGCAGGTCGGCCAATGCCCAGGGCGCTAGGCGACTGCCGTTCGGTCGGCCACCGACCGCTGCTCATGGTACAGAACCAGTCATGATACCGTTGGTCATCGCCCTACAGGTGGCGCCAGCCCAGCTTCCGCCACCGGCCATGCCGCCGACGCTGCCGCCGCCGCCACCCAGCTATGCTCTGCCGGCTCAGCCACCTGTTACACCCGCTCCGCCACCGCCAAAACCAAAGCCCAAAGAGCGTGATGTGACCTATTTCGGCAGGCTGGAGCTGGGCTTCGGCACTCGCGGGTTTGGGGAAAACAACCAGCTGCTCGACGAGGTGGGCTACGGCGGTTTCAGGCTCTGGGCGACCCTCGACGGCGGCTACATGTTTCACCGCCATATCGGTGTCGGGCCATGGCTGGGAATGAACCGGCGGTCCAGCCAGCCTGAGAATGGGGACCGGTCGTTGAACGAGGTCGCCTATTTCGTGGGCGGGCAGATACCGGTGTTGATCCTCGGCGAGCGTCCCTACGCCTTGCATGTGACCCCTCGCCTTGCCTTCACCAGCGCTCAGATCGAGATCGACAACAACGCCGACGCTGAGTTTCAGCACACGGCCATGTTTGGCGGGGCGGTGAGCTTCACGTCCTTCACCTACCACGTCAGCACCTCCATCGCCTTCATGCACGCGCCGGCAGGCCCGCCTGGAGAACTGGGCCGAGATCACGACTACGGCGGGCTCTATTTCACACTCGGAGGCACCATCGATGGGTGATGCAAGACGGGCAACAGCCCTAATCCTGGGAATGAGCGCGGCCGTGCTGAGCGGCTGTGGCAGCCAGGACCAGGTGTTCCTATTGGATGAGATCTGCAATCCCGAGACGCCTGCCATGTATGGCACAGGGGTCTGCACCGTCTCCGGTGATGCCGAACTGACCACCGGGCTTTCCAGCGACACCACTGCGGTGCATTTTGGCCCCAAGAGCGGCGAGCTGCGCATCCAGCTCTACGCCATCGGGGCTGCCAGCCGACCGAGGTGGTCGCTAGACGCGCTCGCCGCTGCGAGCCGCTCCGAGGGAAGCACGCTCTATCGGTCCATTTCCTGGGGTAGCTGCGGAACCGATTGTCCCAGCGATCCCGAAGACGTCCAGGCGCCGCTGAGCCAGGACTTCCAGTGGGCCGCGATGGTCGACGATCTGCAGGGCTCGAGCTATGTCCATTCTCAGGTCGACGCCCTGTTGACGCTACGAGGTGCGGACATCGATCTCATCGACATCCGCCTGCCCGGCTACGACAACGCCTACCTCTATTGAGCGATTCGGGCGCCCCGTGCTACGGGCGATCGAGCGGCCGCTCTTTGTCGAAGGTCACCAAGTGACTGAAGGCGATGCCATCGAGTCTTTTTGCCAGCTCAGTAGCGGCCGCCAGGGTCGCCGCGGAGCCACCGCGGTGGGCTAGCGGGAAGCTGAGCTGACCGTCCTTCACCGGCTCCTTCGGCTGCTGCGTCGCCAGCACGAGCCCGTCGACTTGCAACACGAAGCGGGCTCGCCGTTTCGACGCCCACAACACCGAGACTTTGCCCGAGCCCTCGAGCTCGAGCTCCAGAACGGCCTGCTCGCCCGCCTCTTTGGCGGTGGCGCGCTTGACGAACTCGCCACGCACCGACTCGCCTGCCTGCACGTAGTAGGAGCGCAGTCCCCGGGGCACCGCCGAGCTCGCAAAGGTCGGACCGACCAGACCCTTGGCACCGGTGCCATGCTCCCCAAGGTAGGCGAGCAGCGCCGCCCGTTCGGCGGTAGGTGCGACCAGATAGTGGAAGGTGGTCGCACCCACGGAGGTGGGCACCGATTCGGTCTTCACCGCGAAGCGCTTGGCATGATCGGCCGTCTTGATCGCGAAGGGATCGGCTCGGTCGTCGAATAGGTAGAGCTCGAGCCGCCCCAGGGCGAGGGCCTGTTTGACGGCTTCAGCCTTGTCCTTCGGGACATCGACGTGGATCTGCTCGCCGCCGATCCGGATGCTCTCTTTGGGAATGCCGAGCGGCTCGAGGCGCTTCTTGATGAGGCCGGCCACCCGGGCCGACGACAACGGGCTGCCGGGACTGTAGATCAGACGAATGCGACCCTCTGAGCTGCCCTTCGCCGAGCTACTCGGTGGGTCCTTGGGTCCCCAGCTGACCGATCCATCGTGATTCTCGTCGTCGCAACCGCCCACCAGCGCCAAGACCAGCCACAGGTGGGCCCACCCATGACGTGCCCAGCGCCTCATCCGAGTCGTGCCGTCCATCTGGTATTGCTCATAGCCCTGGCGGCAGCTCGAAACAGGTCTTTTCGGCCCCAACGTCCTGGCCAAAGACGCGGCATGGACCCATCAGCCGAGTCGTGAGAAGGTGGGCGCCGAAACAATTTGGAGCGCCCCGATGGGGCCAGGGTTTGAAAGCAAACATGAGCGACGAGCAAGACGACGATCGGGACAGCGCACCAAAGCGCCGCAAGACCAAGAAGAAGAAGAGGCGCCGCCGGTCCTCTTCCGTTCAGGCGGAGCGACCGCCTCGCCGAAGGCGTAGCGAGGCAGAGGCTGCCGGAGAAGCCCAATGGACCACCAACCAGCTGGTCTTGGCAGCGGTGGCCGGTCTCAGCATCGGCGCGCTCGGCGGCTACTACGCGGCTCAGGAGGATCCGGCCGCTGTCGCCGACAAAGATAGCGCCCCGCCGGCGGCCCAGCAGACCGCACCAACGCCCGATAAGCGGGCAGCCCGTGCCGGCAAAGACGCCTCGGCACGCTCCTACGTGGAGCTGGCGAAGTGGAGCCCCCGCATTGGCCCTGAGCACGCCAAGGTGACCATCCTCGAATTCAGCGACTTCCAATGACCACACTGTGGGAGGGTCGGTCCGGCCCTCAAGAAGGTTGCAGACGCTTACGGCGACCAGGTTGCGATCCACATGCGGCATTATCCGCTACCCATGCACCCAGACGCGGGACCTGCCGCCAGGGCCATGCAAGCGGCAAAGCGACAAGGCAAAGCCTGGGAGATGGCTGATATCTTGTTCGCCAACTACCGAAAGCTCAAACCAGACGACATCGCGGGCTACGCCGGCGAGTTGAGCCTCGACGTCGAGAAGTTCAAGACCGTCTTCGAAAGTGACGAGGTCGCGAAGGAGGTCGCTGGAGATACCAAGGCGGCAAGCAGGGCCGGCGTGCGAGGCACGCCAACGATTCTCATCAATGGCCTCAAGCATCGCGGCCCGCGGACGCTCGAAGGCTTCAAGCCCGTCATCGACGGGGAGATCAAGAAGGCCGACGAGCTGATCAAGAAGGGCACGCCGCTCGCGAAGGTCTACGAGGCCCTGTCGAAGAGCAAGTAGCTGAAGGCCAATCCCCGTTTCGGCAAAGCCGAAGCGGCTGGGGGTTAAACGCCCCACCCTTTTCGCGCGAAGCACGTGCACGGGTGACGCGCAAAGCGCGTCGGGACCCGAAACCGTGAGCGAAGCGAGCGATTGGGGTGGGGCCCCGTCGCCGAAGGCGATGGGGCGGGGTTTTTGAAAAAACCCCGAGAAAAGACGCTAGTCGGCCAACAAGAGGCGCTAGCGAAGGGCTCGCGCGCCCTTCGCCCCGCCAGGGGCGCGCGAGACCGCAGCGCCTTTCGGGCCGAGAACTAGCTACACTCGTTCGAGCACAGCGCCAGCCGCCAAGCCGCCGGCGGCGCAGATCCCGAGTAGGGCCGTTTGTTTGTCGCTGCGGTGCAGCTCGTTGGCCATGGTGAGAGCCATCCGGGCGCCGGTGGCGCCGAAGGGGTGGCCCAAGGCGATCGAGCCGCCGTAGATGTTGAACCGGTCCATGTCGACCTCACCGACTGCCTCGTCTCGACCGAGATGAGCCCGGGCGAAAGCGCGGCTGCCGAGCATCTTCAAGATGGACAGCACCTGAGCAGCGAAGGCCTCGTGCATGTCGACCAGATCGACGTCGCTGAGCTTCATGCCAGCCCGATCGAGGGCCTTGGGCATGGCTAGCGCCGGGCCCATCAGCAGCTGGTCGGCTGGATCGACACCACAATAAGCCCAGCTCCGGAACGCAGCCAGCGGCGTCATGCCCAACGCGCGCGCCTTCTCTTCGCTCATCAACAAGAGCGAGGCTGCACCGTCAGTCAGCGGACAAGCATTGCCGGCCGTGAGGGTGCCTTTGCGGGAAAACACCGGCCGTAGCTTGCTCAGCTTCTCAACGCTGGTGTCGCCCCGCACCTGGCCATCGACGTGGACCCATTTGCGGCGCGGCGCCTGCAGGGGCGCGACCTCGTCGTCGAAGCGGCCCGAGGCAATCGCCCGGGCGGCCCGATGATGGGACCGAACCGCGTATTCGTCTTGCGCCTCTCTGGTGATCTTGTTGCGCCGCGCCATTTCCTCTGCCGCCTCGCCCATGACCTGGCCGGTGGTGCGTTCGGCGATTTTGGGTTGGCGCGGCAAGATCGAGGTGATGGGCATCAGATCGCTCAGCACCTTGAGATAGGTGGCTGGCGTCGGTCGGCCGAAGATCAGGGGAGCTGCGGCATGGACCACCTTCTGAGGCATCATGAGCTGAGCGTTGCTGGTCGAGTCCGACCCGCCAGCGATCACCACGTCCGCTTCACCCCGCTCGATGGCCGCCGCGGCCTGGGTGACGGCCTGCAGCCCAGAGGCACAGGCCTGAGTGACGGTCATGCCCACCACCGATCGCGGTAGCCGCAGATCGAGGATGATCTCCCGGCCCACGTTCACCGCCAGCGACGGCAGAATGACACCGCCCCAGATGAGGCTGTCGATCTCCCGCACCGGCAGACCGGTGCGTTTGAGCAGCGCGCCGGTGGCAGCAACGCCGAGGGCGATGGTGTCCAGCTTGGTGAAATGCCCAAAGGCCCTGAGAAAGGGCGTACGGACACCAGCCACGATCACGGCGCGGCGTCCGCCGCTCTGCTTGCGAGCGGTTGGCCGCTTGCTGGGCGCCTTCTTGGCGGTCGCCTTTTTGGCGGTCGCCTTTTTGGTGGTAGCTCGCCCGGTCGTCGTTTTCTTGGTCGCCATTGGTCCTCACGCTCCAATCAATGCGCCACCGCAGATTCGGATCACGTTGCCCGTCAATCCCGCTGCGCCAGGACTCGCCAGGAAGGTGATGAGCTCGCCCACATCTTGAGGCACCCCTCCTTGACCGACGGCGCTGAGGCGCCGCCCCGCTTCGCGAATCATCGCTGGGATGGCAGCGGTGAGACGGGTCTCGATGAAGCCTGGCGTGACGGCGTTCACCGTGATGCCCCGGTCAGCGAGCTCAGGCGCCAGGTGTTGAACCAAGCCGATGATGCCCGCCTTCGAGGTGGCATAGTTGGTTTGGCCCACGTTGCCGGCTAGCCCAGCCACCGACGATAGACAGATGATGCGGCCCTGGTCGTGCAGCGGGCCGGCAACCAGAGCGTCGGTGATAGCCAATACTGCCGTCAGATTGATGCCGATGGTCATGTCCCACAGCTCGCTCTTCATGCGACCGATGGTCTTGTCCCGAGTCACCCCGGCGTTGTGCACCACGATGTCGACGCCTCGATCGCCCAAGGCATCGCAGATGGCTTGCGGAGCGCCTGGATCGCTGACGTCCACCGACAGCACCGAGCCACCGATATCCCGCGCCACCTGACTGGTGGGACCGTCATCGGCCGGCCGATCGAGACACACCACGTGGGCGCCCTCAGCAGCCAGCAGCTTGGCCGTAGCCTTGCCAATACCGCGGGCCGCTCCGGTGAGCAGCGCCACCTTGCCCTCCAGGGCACGGGTCACCGGCACCTGGTCCGGCGCCGCCGCAATGGCCGTCACGTCGAAGGGTTGGGCGGTGAGGAACGCCGAGCGGGGCGACAAGAGGAACCGCAAGATTGGCTCCACGCGATCTTCGGCGCCTGGGTGGACCGCCACGAAAGCGGCCGTCGAGCCCTTGCGGCCGATCTCCTTGGCGATGCTGCGCACGAACCCGTCCAGAGCGCGCTGAGCCGCCGCCGCAGCCGGATCGCCCTGCACCGATAGGGGTCGCCCGAGCACCACGACCCGGCCGCAGCGCTTCAACCTGGGCGCCCAGGGGTGGAAGAAGTCGTAGAGCGTCCGCAACCCCTCGGTCGTGTCGATGCCGGTGGCGTCGAGCACCAGGGCGTCGACCTTGGTCTTCCGGTCAGGCTCGGCGGGAGCGAGGTCAGCCGGCCGCGCATAGGCCTCGCCGGCTTCCCGATAAGGGGCCAGGGCCGCCTCGTCACCAACCACCAAGGGGTTGGCCCCGGCCCGGGCGAGCGTACCCGCGATGGTCTCCGCCAGGGTCGCTCCGGCACTCGACGCGACCACCACGGCAGCATCCTGCAGCGGCCGCTCTTCCCACGGCTGCTTGGCCCGGCGCAAGCGCTGGGGCATGGGGATGGGCAAGCCTATCGCCTTGATGAGCTTGCGTGCCTGAGGGCTGAGTTCCAGCAAGAAATCGCTCATTGGGATGCTCCGTTTTCCGTTCGCAGCTCGTAGTGTCCAGTGAGGAAGGCCCGTCCACCAGGCGCGTCACCGACGGTGACACACAAGGCGTCGGACCCACGATCGGGCAATGTCCCAGTGGACAGGTAGAGACCCACCTTGGCCGGCAAGACCAATGGACTGGTGAACTTGACCTCCAAGGTACGAATGGCGCCGGCATTGCCCGACAGCAGGTGGCAGGTCAGGCCCTCCATGGCCCGGGCCATGGTCGAGAAACCGTGGAGGATGCAATTGCGGAAACCAAAGGCCCGTGCGTAGGGCCGGACCCAGTGCACCGGGTTGAAGTCACCGGTCAGCTTCGCGAATTCGAGGCCAGCGCTCGAGCCAAGCTTCCAGAACCCGATCTCGCGAGCATCGTGAGGCACCCGCGGGCGCTCTTTCTTCTTCTTGGCATCCTTGCCGCTCTTGCCATCCTTGCCGCCCCCGAGGGGGACCAGCACGGTGATGTAGCCGACCAATGCCTCAGGGTCGGCCTTGGTTCCGGTGGCCACTCGGGTCGTAATGAGCACCCGTCGCCCATTGTCGTCGATGGACTCGAGCCGCCCACAGACCCGCAGCGGCTCGTCGTTGGGCAAAGGCGCATTGATCTCCATCCGGCAGCCGGCGTTGAGCACCTTCTGCAGTGGGTAGTCGAGGCCGATCAGGCTCTTGGCCGCGAGCGGAAAACCCCACTGAGGAAACAGATGAGCCGGCAAGACTCGCTTGTAGATCGACGGATCGCCGCCGACGTGCCGGACGTAGTGCCGCAACAGATCCTTGGGCCGCGGTGGGATCGTTTGGACGATTTCCGGGCCTGGCACGGTGACCGGGGATTGGGTTCCCGACGCCTTGTTGAACAGCGCGGAGAAAACAGTTTGACCCAGGGCCGCGATGACCGGCGCCTGGTGCAGGATGTAGCGGTTCGGAATGGCCATGGTCAGCTCGCTTCGGCCTTGTCGGCTTGGTCGTCGCCCGGCTCGGCAAGCTGCCCGAGCAGCCGCGCGCCGGTGTTGGTGATCTCGTCATGCAAGAAGCGACAGCGGGGCTCGCAGCGGTCGATGTAGCGCTCCAGCAGCTCTCGGCGATCAGGATGTTTCTGAGCCTGTTCGAGCAGCACCTCGCAGACCAGCTCGTCGGACAAGAGGCGCGTCAACCGCTCGGCGTGGAGCATGGCGAAGGCGAAGTCGCGCTTGGGATCCCAGTCTTTCAAGAAGGCTTTGGGCCACTGAGCCAGCGGCTTGCCCTGGAGGGATCGGACCTTGCGGGCGGCGACCTTGGTCATCAGGTGGTTCTTGGCCCCCATGGCCAGCAACTGGATCTTGGCCACCCGCCGCTCCAAGGGATCAGAGGCGGAGAGGGAACGCCAGCGCGTTTGGGCCATGCGCTTCACCAACCCTTGGGGGTTCTTCATGATCCCCGCCAGAGCGTCCTTCATGGCCATCAGCGCCTGGATCTGGCTGGTGCCTTCGTAAATGGGGAGAACGATCGAGTCGCGCAGCAGCTTCTCCGTCCCGAATTCCTGGGAGTAGCCGTTGCCCCCATGGATCTGCAGCGACCGACCGGTGATCTGGACGGCCTTCTCGGCACCGAGGTACTTGAGCAGCGGCGTCATGCGCCGAGAGAAGCGGCCGTAGCGCTTCTCGCTACGCTCGAGCCGCTTCTGCTCCAGGGCGTCCGCCGGCGGATCGTTCTGGAGGGCCAGCTTGATCTTCTGACTCATCTCCTCGGCGTAGGCCCCAGCCATGGCGATGGCGCGCAAGGCCTGGATGTCGGTGCGCATCTCGTCGAGGTAATCGGCGATCATCTCGTGCTGATCGATCATCTTGCCCATGCTGGGCCGCTCGGCAGCGTAGTCCCGAGCCAGCCGATAGGCCGCCTCACACATCCCAATCGCCTCGAAACCGACGCCCAGTCGAGCGTGGTTCATCAGCGTCAACATGTGCTTGAAGCCCTCGCCCCGACTCCCGATGAGATGGGCCGGTGCCTCGTCGAAGGCCAGCGAGGCAGTCACCGAGACGTGGTGACCGAGCTTGTGCTCCAGCCGTGGCATCTCGACGATGCGCGTCCGATTGCCGTCCTCGTCTTCCTCGTAGGTGGGGACCAGGAACATCGACAGGCCCTTGAGCCCCGACATCGGGTCGTCCGGATCGGCCACCTTCTCGGTTCGAGCGATGACGAAGTGGTACTTGCCGTGGCCCGAGGTGATGAAGATCTTCTCGCCGGTCACCAGCCAGTTACCGTCCTCGTCTTGCTCACCCACCGCCTTGAGCCGAGCCATATCGCTGCCTGCGTCCGGCTCGGTGATGTCCATACAGCCCCAGGCGTCCCCTCGCCGGATCTCGTCGATCTCCTTGGCAAAGCGAGTCTTGGTGATGACCCCTTTCTTGCCGTCAAAGTCGGTGGTTCCCTCAGAGATCGAGAACATCAGCATGGCCATGGCCATGCCGCCGTGGAAGCCAAAGTGGTTCATGACCGAGGCGTCGGCTCGGGACAGCAACTCGTTGTTGACCAGGTAGATCATCAGCGGGCAGTTCATGCCGCCAAGCTCGCGAGGCAGGCACATCCCGTGAAGCTCGAGCGCCTTCATCTGGTCGAAGATCTCGTTCCACTTGTCCGGCGACACGGCCTCGCCATCTTGCAGGCTGACGCCCTCGTGATCCATCGCCGGTACATGGGGCGCGATCTCGGTGGCGATGAAGCCGCCGGTCATATCCAAGATCTCGCGGTAGAAGCCGACCGCATCTTCGGCGTTGTCGAAGCCATCAGGAGAGCGGTAGTTCAGCTCGTTGAGCTTGACCAAAGGCTCCCAGTCGATGCCGCGCTCGAAGTAGTACTTGAGGTCGTCGTTGTCCGTGAAGAAGTTGGTGCTCATGTTCTCTCTCCGGTTGTGGGGGCGTCAGCCGTCGGGCTGGCGCCGAGTCGTTCGTCCCCCGTGCGATCCTCGCTCTTCACTGCTCCATCGACCGAGCGGGGCACTCCGTCGTCAGGCGAGCGGAACAGGCTGTAGCGGGCAATCCGGATCAGCTCGCGGGTGTGGCGGATCACCGGATCGCCCAGCGGTGAGTCGTGGGGCAAGAGGCCTCCAGCCAGGCTGGCGGCGGTGGCCACGCCACTCAACACCAGGTTGATGATCTGCAGCACATAGGCTTCAGCGTCGACCTGAGCGTGGACCTCGCCGTAGTCCTGCCCCTTGCGAATGTAGGCCGCCACGGCGTCGACCCAGGGGCGCACGTACTGGTCGAGGCGGTCACGCATGTCGGCAGGGCGATCGAGGATCTCGCGGACCAAGAGCCGTGCGCGATCCGGTTCGGCCGCGAAAAAGCCCACCACCTCGTCGATCACCGTCTCGAAGCGCGGCTCGCCGCCGGCAGCCACCATCAACAGCCGCGGCAGCACACCGTTCCAGTGCTCGAGCAGCTCTTGCAAGACCGCCAACCGCAGCTTCTCCTTGGACGGAAAGTGGTACAGCAGCGACGGCTTGCGGACGCCGACCGCATCGGCGATGTCCTTCAGCGACGTGCCGTCGAAACCGTGGGCAGCAAAAAGCCTGGTGGCAGCCTGCAAAATCTGTGTGCGAACGTCCATATTGACCACCTGAGCGGTAGTCGCCTACCGATCAGATGACATCTCTCTACCATTCGGTAGGGAGCCAAGCAAGGCGTTTTGACGCACTGCATTATATTGCTCTGGGCCCCAGGCGGCAGTGCCCAGAATCGCAGCGGTATCGGGTCGCGGCAGCGCTTGGTAAGCTGGACTCGCATGAGCGACCACCTCCGCGAGCTTGGGCGCCCGTGGCTTGCTCGCGTCTCGGCAGGGCTAGCCACGGCGACGCTGGCGCTCACCTGCTCTGAGTACACCGACGACCTGCTGCTGACCCCAACCAGCAGCGGCGGACAGGGGGGCACCACCTCAGGGGGCGGCTCAGGCGGCACCGGGGGGGGCGATGCCGGCAATGGGGGGACCAGTGGTGGCGGGGCGGGAGCCGGTGGCGGAGATCTGGGCTGGCCGCTCGACGACAGCTTGCCCAGCCAATGCGAGCCCAATCCGCCCGACACCAGCGGCACGCCCTGGACCGGCTGGGGCAACTATCAGCACCCCGCCTTCACCGAAACCACCTTGGGCACCGAAAGCGAGGAGCTCTTCGGGCAGACCTACCAAGCCGGCGAGACCACCAACCCAGGCCAGGCACCTGGCTGGCAAGCTGAGCTGGCCATCGGCCCCTACGGCACCCTGCCTACCGGTGACGGCCGTTGTTGGTCGTACAAGACGGCCTCCTTCAACACCGACGTCGGCAATAACGACGAGTATTCGTCCACCCTTACGCCCGCGACCGCCGGCCTGTGGGGGTTGCTGTTCCGCTACCGGCCGTCAGGAGGCACCTGGCGGTACGGCGATCTCGACGGAAGCGACAACGGCACCGCTGCCGATCAGGCTGGCTTGCTTGCCGCCGTGGAGTCCGACACCAGTCCCAAGCCCTTGATCGTGGCGTCCCTGAACCTACGGTGTCAGCTGGACGACTGGGAAGGACGTCAGCCGCTGATCGTCCAGGCCCTGGCGCGGGTGGATCCCGACCTGGTCGCGTTCCAGGAAGACTGTACCCTGAACGGTGGCCCCTCCCAGGCTGCGGTCATCGCTGCGCAACTGTCGACCTACACTCGCCGGGGCTACGAGAGTCGCCGTGAAACCACTCACCAGGCCAGCAGCGGCGGCGAAACCTACGACGAGGGGATCAGCTTGCTCAGCGCTCACCACATCGTGAGCAGCCACTCCTTGTCGCTGCCCTACCAGAACTTCCCACGCAAAGCCTTGGCCGTGGACGTCCTGGTCCGAGGGCAACCGCTGCGAGTCTATTGCACCCACTTCGACTACGGCACCGAGAGCGAGAACGAGCGGACCCAGTCCGCCCAAGCCATCGTGGCCGATCTGCCCTCCACCACCCCTGCTGTCGTGGCGGGGGATCTCAACGCCAAACCGAGCGAACCTGCCGTAGCCGTCCTGACCGCTGGCCTGAACGACCTCTGGGCGACGGCGAACCCGTCTAATCCAGGGCTGACGTTCCCGGCAACCTCACCGACCGCGCGGATCGACTACCAGTTCGGCTCCACCCAGTTGGCGAGCGCCCTGTTGGGGGCCAAGCTGCTCGACGAGCAGCAGGGCTCGGTGTGGCTGAGCGACCATCTCGGCCTCGCCACTGCCGTGTCTTTCCCGTGAGCCTTAGCCAGCAAAGCTTGCCTACGAAGATGCCCCGTTCTACGTCCTGCAGAGTGAGACGCTTGTTCTCGAGTCCCGCGCGTCTTCACTTGCTGCTCATCGCTGGAGCGGTATCAGGGTGCCTGTTGTCCGACGACTTCGAGAAAGTGCCGGCGGCCACCGGTGGCGCGGCGCCGGTACCGCAATGTCCATCTCTGTTCTCGGGCAACGCCCCTGCCGATTGCAACCAGGACTTGCTCTACGACAACGACAACTGTTGCGTCACCGGCCGGAGCTGCCTGGGCGGAGACTGTGTCAATGGCCAGTGCCGAGCGATCACCCTCGGCACCTCACCGGATAGCGACGAAGCCGTGGGGATTGTCCCGGTGGGCGACTGGGTGGTGTGGACCACCGGCACTGGGCGCACGGTGCTCGCCGTACCCAAGACCGGCGGCGATGCGGTGACCCTCGCTACGATCAGCGCCACCGCAGACGAGCGCACAACCCACATCACGACCGACGGGACCTACGTCTACTGGGTCGACTATGGCGGTGGAGCAATCCGCCGCGTCGCGGTCGACCCCCCAGGGACGATGGAGACCATCGCCACCGTGCCCGACGGTGGCTTGGGCGGCTGGGGCCGGATCGTCGTCCGTGATGGCCTGGTCTTCTGGGCCATGGCCGACACCGAGGGGATCTGGCTGGCCAACGCCGACGGCAGCAGCACCTCGCCCACCATGATCGCCGAGGCGCCAGTGCCCATCGGAATCGCCGTAGACGACACCCACGTCTACTGGGCGGAAAATGGCATCGACTCGGCCCCGACCGGCAAGATCCGCCGGCTCGCTCGGGCCGGCATCAACTCAGGTGGCGAGCCCGAAGATCTGGAAACCGATGAGGAACAGCCTGGCGATCTGGTGATCGACGACACCCACGTCTACTGGCTGACCCGGGGCGGCGTGGTCAGCCGAATCCGCAAGGACGGCAGCGGCGGCCTGGAAGACCTGAGCACCGAGGAGCACGAGCCCAACGCCTTGCGAGTGGACGACGTCTTCGTCTATTGGACCGATCCAGAAGGCACGCGGGTACGTCAAGTCCGCAAGAACGGTGAAGACCTGCGCTCCATCGTGGCGCTGGACAATGGCGTCTTTCCCCAAGGGCTCGCGCAGGACTGTGACACGCTGTACT
>JAUVCD010000348.1 GCA_030590865.1 Myxococcales bacterium
CGGCGCTCTGACGCGCTATCGTAGGGTCCTTGCGTTGGACCCAGCCAGTGTGCGCGCCCTGTTGGGGGTGGCACGGTGCCATGACCGAAACCGGGAGCCGGAGGCAGCCCTGACCGCGCTTCACCGGCTGAGTCAGAGCGAGTTTGTGCCCCTGGCCACCCGCATGCGAGCTGTGGAGCAGCTGGGTGATCTGGCCCTGCGCCAGAATCGGATTGCCGAGGCGCGGGGGCACTACCAACAGGCGCGTCGGACCATGACGGGCGAAGATCGGCTGCGGACCGTCGATGTGAAGATCCATTATGCGGACGACCCGCTGGCCCGATCGGCGCTGCTGGCCCTCTTGGTGGGTGTGACCGCCGCCGGACCGAACCACAACGAAGCCCTCGATCGCCTGGGTCGCTGGCGTGAGTCAGCAACCCACGACGGGACACCGGACTACCTCTTCGCCCGCCAGCACTTGGCGAGCCACAACTATGACTTGGCAGCCCAGCGGCTCGACGCGGCGCTGGCCAAAGGATTGCCTGTCCCGCGGGTGGTGAGCGAGTCGCTGCGATTGCGCATCCGCGTGGCTTGTGCGCTCGGTGATGAGCCTGCCGCCCAGGCGGCCTTGGAGCGGTATCGCAGTCACCCGCTAGTCACCCAGGCGCGGGCCATGACGGCCGCAGCGCTCGTCAGTCGCTGTACTCAGTAACCATTTGGGTGACCGTCTGGGTGACTGTCTGGGGGGGGCACAGCGGACTGAGCGACCCGCTCAGGGCGCCAGCCAGAAGGTGTATTGCACCGTGCCGAGTCCCTCGGCTGGTTTGGGGAAGGTTCGCCCGCGAAGCACACCTTTCACGCAGCTCCGGAGGCCCGGATCGGTGAGACCGCCAATCGCGAAGACCACGCCTGCGATTACCTTGCCGTCCCCGTCGATGGTGATCATCGGAGAGAGCCGGCCATTGGCTCCCGGGGCCCGTTTCAACAGCCTCCGATAGCAGCCGCGGATGTCGCCGAAGGCCGCTTCGACGGTGGCCATCGCCTGGGTCTCGGTGATACCCGTGGTTTGCACGTAACCCGTAACGACATGGGGCCCCTGGCCAGCCGGCATCGCGGGTTTCGTGTTCTGGGGCAACGTGATGCTCGACAAGTCGATGCCGAGGTCGAGATCATCGTCCTCCTCTTCGACCAGCTCGACGGTTCTATCGTTGTCGCGCTGCTGGCGCCCTTCTGTCGCTTCTTCGTCCTCTGAGCTGCCCAGCTGGGTGAACAGGAGGGTGCCCCCAATGGCCAACACCGCCACGGCCACCAGCGCGGCTGCGATGGGCCAGCGGCTCGGCGGCGGAGCTGACCCGGCCACTGCAAACGGCGGGCTGTGCACCACCGCTCCGGTGGTCGAGGCTTGCTCGACGGCGGCCTGCGTTGGCTGGGCCGCAACGGTGGGCGTATAAGCCTCAGGGGACAGCACCGGACCAGGCTGAGGCGAGCCGTAAACCGGGATGGCTGGCGTCGGCATGGGGGTCCCGAGGACCACGGCCAGGCCGGCCGGCTGGCTCACCCCCAACAAGCGACCAAGCTCGGCGACCTGCTCCCGTACCGACCCGAAGCGGGCCGCCGGATCGGGCGCGCAGCTGCGTGCGAACCACCTGTCGAAATCATGGGGGAGCCCGGTGGTATGGGTCGAAGGTGGCGGGATCCGCGCCCCGATCAGCTCGGCGATGATCTCACCGGTCGTCAGCTGGGGCCAGTACCCGCGCCCTGCCAACAGCTCGTAGGCGATAATCCCCAGGGCCCAGACGTCGGTCGCAGGACCAATGATCGCCTGGCCCCCCCGAGCTTGCTCGGGCGCCATGTAGGTTGGCGTCCCGAGTACCGCACCGGATGCCGTGACGGCGACGTCGTCTGACCGCCCGGCCACCGTCTTGGCGATGCCATAGTCGAGCACCTTTACGATCGTCGAGCCGTCGTGTTGGCGGTGGAGGAAGAGGTTGTTGGGCTTTAGATCGCGGTGAACGATACCGACGGCATGGGCCCGCTCGATGGCGTGAGCGGCCTGCCCTAAAATCCAGACCACTTCGGCGGGCGCCAGCGTGCCGCGCTGGGCCAGATGCTGGGCCAGGTCGACCCCGTCGAGCAGCTCCATCACCAGAAAGGGCGCCCCACCGAGCTCTGGGGCCCCGTCCGCATCGGTGACTTGAACCACGTGGGGACTGTCAATCCGCGCCGCGGCCCGAGCCTCTCGCCGAAATCGCTCGAGGGCATCGGGGCGAAAGCTCAGGTGACCGAGGAGCACCTTGACGGCGTGACGTTTGCCGGTGCCACTGTGCTCGGCCAGATACAATACCCCCATGCCGCCGCGCGCCAGCTCGCTGAGCACTCGGTATCGCCCACCGATGGTCTGAGGGATCTGCACCCGCTGAATGGTAGCTCAGCCTGGGGAAGGAGGGGGACGAGTCCGGGGATTGGGGGTTGCACGCTGCCCCTGCGCTCAGCCGATGCACTCCTCGCTCAACTCATGCACAATGCGACCGCCCATGAACTCCCTCTACAGCAGTACTTGGCCCTGGTGCCTCCCCTTGCTCCTCCTGGTCGCGGCCTGCGGGAACGAGGAGAGCGCCGGACCGGACCCGGAAAACGGTGGCAGTGGCGGGTCCGGTGGCTCGGGAGGGATCGCGGCGGGTGGCTCGGCGGCGGGCGGCTCGGGCGCAGGCGGCGCAGGTGCGGGCGGCGGTAGCGCAAGCGGTGTGCAGACCATCACTGGCGCGGGGTTTGGGTCAGGACCGACGGTGATTCTGTTTGATAGCTTCTCGACAGGCAGCGACGGTGACCCCGTCGCTCTGGATGGGCCCGAAATTGGCGCCTGGGCCAGCTCCCACAACCACGCCTACGGTTTCGACGGCACGCTTCCCACGTTGCGGGCCTACCACAACCGAAATTGGATGGCCGCACGGGACGTAGCCAACCTGGCGTCCACCTCAGCGGAAGGACGAGGATTGCGCCATGTCGCCGCGCAGCCCTACACAGAGTTCAGAATCTCGTTTCGAGTGGTCTGCCCAGATGGGTTTCTGTTCCCGGGAACCACCGGACCCAATCAGACGGACTTCAAGGCCTCGAACTGGAAGATGACCTGGTTTGGCCTGTCGACGGAAGGGAACGCAGCGGACTCGGGGTCCTATGGCGGACCGGACGTGGTGATTCCGACGATCGTGCAAAGCTGGCACAGCCCCGCCGGCAATGGCCTCAGTGTCTCCTACTTCGACGACGACGTAGAGGGCGACCGTCCCTCCTTCGCGAGCATGAGTGGAACCCACGAAAGCCTCTACAGCTACTATCAAAAGGACGAGTCTTCATTGGGCGCCAAAGACGGCGTGCTTCAATGGTGGATCGCCAGTGGGGGCACCATCGCTCGGCAGCGCAAGGTACAGAGCCAGCCCATGGTGGCGAGCAACTGGGCTATTGCCAACAAGCACTTCGACATGTTCATTGCGCCCGGTTGGATGGGCAACACGACGGTCAACGGGGGCGCAGGATTTCCGAATGTCCTGCCTCTCTATGCCGACGTCTACCTAGCCGTCGGGCCGAACAGCTCTGCGATGATCGTGGTGTCCGACGCTGGGACGCTCGCCGCTAGCACGAAGGCATATATCCTACCGCCCAGCACCTGGACGGATACTGAGATCACCTTCGTTCCTAGGCCGTGGGAGGACCTCTCCCATCGACACCTCGTGCTGGCAGATGGCACGCTGCGAGAAGACGTCTAGTGCGGTGACCCGCGCCAGCGGCGAGTACTACTTCTGGGCGCACTTCATCGCGCACATCAGGTCGCCGGGGCTGCAGCCGCACTTGGACTTGGACGGGGGCTTGGGCTTGGTCGTCGGAGGGGGGGTGGGAGTAGGTGTGGGCGTGGGCTTTGGCGTGACCTTGCGTACCGGCGTGCTGGCGGGTCGAGCAGCAGGGGGGCTCACCGGCGGGGCCGTAGGTGACGCCAGTGTTGGGTCGTTGGGACCGCTGCGCTTCGCTGCCTGCTCGGCAGGCGGATCCGCCGATTCCCCTTGGCGATCCCGCTCCGTAGCGCTCGGCCTGGGCTGACGGCTCCCAGACGCGGCATAGAAAATCCCAATGGCCGCCACCAATACAACCATCACCGCTAGACCGACCACCACCAGGGCCACACTGCCGCCGCCACCCTGAGCGGTCGTCGCCGTGTAGTGAAGCGCCACCGAGGGCTGCGGTGCCTGAGCCGGTGGGGTCCACACCGGCGGCGGCTGCCAGTCCGCCGGCGCCTGAGCCGCAAGCGTGCGCATCGAGCGGGCAGGGCTGGTCAGGCGGCAGTAGCCACACTTGATCTGACGAGCCCCAGGGGTCACGTCCAGCGGTGCCCCACAGTTCTTGCACTCGACCAGCATGGTCCACACCATACCACCTCTGTGTCCCGCCAAGCCGGGGCAGCCCCGTCAGGTCAGGTCGGTCAATCTCGAGCCCAGTGAGGTGGCTCCGGTACCCCATGGGAGGCAGTGCTAGGCTGCAGCTTCCATGAGCGAAAGCACGCAGGCCGAGCTAGGTCGGCTGCTGATCAAGCTGATCAGCGAGACAAACGGTGTGACCTTGCTCGACACGCTCGAGCTAGCCACCCACTCGGCCCTCTTCAAACAGCGCCCCAAGGCGATGAAAGCGGTCCGCGACTTTCGCGAGCTCCTCTTTGATTTCAACCGTTCGAAGATTGGGATCGAGCCGCTCTTCGACCACCCGGTGGCCAAGACCCTAGAGCACTTTCTAAAGACCTTTCCCCGCCCATTTCGTGAGGAGCACATCCACCTGACCGGCTCGCTGAACGCCAGCTTCGTCTATCCCCGCCTCATGAAGGTCCTTGCTGGGCCCAACGCTGCCGCCTTGAGCGCCAAAATTGTCGAGGTCTATGGCGACGACGCACTGCCGCTCCGCTCTGAAGACGACGTCGACCGACTGATCCGCATGCGCGAGGACGTGAGCTTCCCGCGCTACCTGCAGCTTCTCACTCTGCCCAAGCTGGTCTTGGTCGATCGGCAAGCCCACGCCGAGGCGGCCTACCATCTGGCCAGCACGACGTTTCGGGACTTCAACGTCGGACGCGTTCGTCTCAAGTTCTCTCTCTCCCGCGCGACTAGCAACCCGGCGGACGCGCTACCCGGAGGTGTCGTGGGCCCCGAGGACGTGATCCTTGGTCTCTACGACGGCTTCGAGCGGTTCCGTCTCGAGCAGCCCCAGTTCGATTTCATCCTCTCCCCGAGTTTTCGCAAAGAGGCCTTTTTTTACGACAACCGTCGCTTCACATCGAAACGCGAGGACTTTCTGCACCAGGTCGAGACCCTTCGCGACCTTCTCGCAGCCCATCCGTTTTTGCGAGACAAGGTCACGGATGTCGACACCGTAGGCGACGAGCGCGACCATTACCGCAAGTTGCACTTCGAGGAGATGCGACTCGGGTTCCGCAAGCTCCAGTTCAGCGGCTTTTCAATCCGAAGCCACCATGGCGAGACCTGGCGCACGCTGCGGCAAGGCGTTCAGGCGGTCGACAACGCCATGAACATTTGGCACATCGACACGCTCGAGCACGGTGTCGCCCTCGGGGTCAATCCGAACTTCTACTTCCACAGGGTCTTCGAACAGGTGCTCGAGAAAAACACCGATGGGGTCGCCATCGATCGACAGTCGCGGGAGGGTTGCGAGCTCGATGGCATGGATTGGCGAGACCACCCCGACGTGCTGGAGAAGCTCTTCGCTGGCAGGCCGCTGAACTCGACGGATCGACAGCGGTTCATCAAGACGAAGTTTCACGCGGCCCGGGAGGTCGAACACTATCAGCACGATGTGCTCAATCGCATGATCAACAAGGGCGTGGGCCTCGTCGCCTTACCCTCATCGAACGTCAAGCTCACCAACAGCTTTCCCACCTATAAGGATCACCCGTTCTCCTGGTGGGAAAAGAAGGGCGTTAAACTCGCGGTCGGTACGGACAACTACGTGACGCTCAACACCAACTTGATCCGCGAGATGCTCATCTTGCTGTTCACGGACATGGAGCACCTGAAGATCACGAAGCTCTTGATGGTGGTCACCGGCGAGATGCGGCGCCCAGTCATCAGTCGACTTCTCTGGGGCATGCGCCAGGACGATTGATTCGCATCCCCGGGCGCAGGCGGCTCTGCTGGCCCTAGTCGTGCCCCTGCTCGAGTTGCGCCTCCGTTGGCGGCTCGAAGATCCCCGGTAGCTCGCAGACTCCCTCGATGACCAAGTCTCTGATGTTGACGAAGGTGACGCCCTGGTTCTTCCCCACGTGGTCGGCGAGCGCCGAGATGGGCCACTTGCCCATGCGCACGTAGATGAAACTGGTGCTTCCCGCGCCTGCCAGCATCAGTGCGGCGGCCAGGTTGCCCAAATCGTCGTCGGTGCACAGGAAGAACGCCGAATCTCGCTCGTCGACCAAGTCCAGGTCGTTGATGTTCGCCTGGTTGAACTCGACCCGGTCAGAGACGTCCAGCTCGGCGGCTAACGCCGCGACGGCCTCGGAGCGATCGAGGCAGTCGATGACCCGAAAGACGATTTGCTCTGCCGGTCCCAAATCCCGCACCAGTACCTCGAGCAGGTCGTGACCGAACTTGCCAAAGCCGAGCAGGGTCACATGGGTGACCCCATGGCGAGCCTCGCGGTTGAAGTAGCGCTCGACCATGCGGGTGGTGGCGATCCAGTAGGTGTCGAAGAAGCGCACCCGCAGGGGGCCGGTGGAACGCACCGCCCCGCTGGCCGTGTGCCGTAGCTTCTCGTTGGCCACGTGGGTCCAGATGAGTCGAGGCCGCGTGCTGCGCGGGTTGAGCCAATCATAGGCCCCCACCGCCCCCTCGAGATTGGCCAGGTCGTCACCTGAGGTAAACAAGATTGACCGGGCCCGGGCCGCCCCGGCTCGGCGCAGTAGCTCCCGGGAAAAGAAGCTGCCGTAGACCATCGGTACGCCATGCTCGGCCTTCCAATCCTCGAACAACTCAGGTGGCCCCAGATCGACGCCTACCACCTCGACGCCCTTTTTCTTCAAGGTGGCTACGATGATCTTGCCAGCCCGTCCCACGCCGCAGACCACCACGTGGTTGCTGCGCCAGCGAGTCAGCAGTGCCGGTGACAAGTTGAACAGTCGATTGACCGCAGTCCAAACCGCCGACACGGCGATGAGCGGCGCGGCAAAGACGATCGCGACTAGCGGCCACGAACGGGGGAACCACGGCAGATCGTACTCCAGGACGAAGAGACGAATCGTGTAGTAGAGCGACTCGGGAAAGCCGACCCTCGGATACTCCCGCGGGAACGCCCACAGGCCGACCCACAAGACTGCCGCTATGGACCCCAGCCAGATGGCGGTTCTCAGGGCGCCGCGGCGCCCGACCGGTGCTCCGTTCTTGGTCGGGCCGTGCAAGTCGTTGGTCATGCCAGTGCCCCCGTAAGCTGCCGCTAGGTCCGCGCTGCTAGGTCCGCGCGGCGCGGGGTCACTCGCTCAGCTCGAAGGGGATGTAGCCAAGCCGCATCTTGGCCATCGTACCCTCTCGCGTGTAGCCCGCCAGCCCGTACAAGAAGTTCCACCAGTGGCCCTGGGGCGACTCGCCGTAGGAGAACAGGGGAAACAGGTGGAACTCCCATTCGGTCCCGCCGCTGACCTTCTCTTCGTAATAGTAGGTGTTGCCGATCAGCTGGTTGACGCTGTTGCGGTCGGCAAAGCGCCAGTACAGCGGGAACACCACCGTCTGGCGTGACTTGGGGGACGCAAAATCGAACAGCAGCGGCGCCACCACCAGATGGGTGGAGTGGTTTTCTCGGCCTGCGTAGAAGATGGGGAAGATGTCCGTCTCCCAGCCTGTCAAATCGGTGCGGTGACGGAACAGGGGCGTGATCCAATGCTCTTCGTAGATCCGGTGCCGTTGGAAATGCCCGTAGAAGGGGAACAGGACGATGTCGTCGCTCCGGTTGGACACGTTCCGGTAGTAGAACGGCAGCACCATGGTGCGTTCGAGGTTGATGTCTGCGTCCCGGTAGCTCCACACCAGCGGGGTGAACATGTCCAGCTCGGTGCGCCCACGGTGGCGTGCGTAGAGCGGCGTGGCGAAGGTGTGTGCTCCGTCCTCGGCGATGTGATCGACGAACAAGAGGGTGGCGATGGTGCGCGCCGTGCCCTCGTAGCCGTAGTGGAACAGGGGCAGCAGCGTGGTATGCGCCTCGTTCTCACCCCAGCTGTGCCAGAACAGCGGGAGGATGTTGAACACCCCGCCTTCCCGTGAGCTCTCCATCCACAGCGGTCCCCAGACGTCGAGCTCTTCCTCTCCTTTTTCAGCGTAGTGATAGTAGTGGAGCAGGGGAGGGATGAGCTCATACTCGCTGCGGTCGTCCCGCCCATAGAAGTAGAAGGGCGCGATCCCGAAGTCGATTTCGTCGGCCGTCCGGGAGTCACAGTGCGGCCCGCCGGTCCAGCTGCAGAACAGGGGGCCGGCCATGGAGAAGCCGTCCCGCGCCGTCCGGTGGTGGAAGGTGAGTAGCGGCGGAATATGAAGGTATTCGGCTCCATCTTCACCGGAGCCCTCGAAATAGAGCGGTGCGAGCCAGTTGTCGTGTCCAGTGGGCGACTCTCGATGCATCCACGGGCCGACGATGGTCGTATAGGTCTCCTCAGATCGCAGCTTCCAGAACACGGGGAACAGCACGTCCGCGTCCACCTTGGGACTGCGGCGGTGGTAGTAGCTCAGCCCAAAGAGGGACGCGTCATCCTCCCCTTGGGTCCGGTTGAGCCAGAGCGGCGGAAAGATGGTCTGGAACTTATAGCTGCCGCTCTCCTCGGCGTAGTAGGGGCCGTAGAAGGTGCGCTTCGTCTCGCCAGTGCGGCCCTTCTCGTAGTCCTGGTCAAAATCGCTACCGAGAACCTCCTCGACCTCCTCGGGGACCTCATTGGGATCTTCCGGCAACTGCGCCGCCTCGGTCGGAAGCTGGGCTGGCGTCTCGCCGCCGGACGCTGCATGGGTCTTGGGTCCCTCTTGCTCCGGCTTACCCTGGCCTGGTCGCGGCGGGGTAGGCAGGGCGCCCGAGGGGTCACCGAGCCCGCCGGGCCCCATGGACTGGGCCGCGGCGGACGAGGTGATCGCCAGGCTTGCCGCAATGAGCAGCAGTCCGAGAATCTCGAGGAGGGTGTGCGGCCGTGCCATCAAACGCCGCCTGTGTCCGATCCCGCCTCGAAGCGTCTCGCCAGCGCTTGCGCAGCGCTCTCGAGCGGGATCTCATCCTGCTCGTGACGCGATAGGTCTTTGACCGTGACGACGCCGCGACTCAGCTCGTTGTCCCCTACCAGCAGTGCCAGGGTGCTACTGAGCGCATTGGCGCGCCGCAACATCGCCTTGACGCTGAGCCCACGACCGTCGACCTCGCAGTACAGGCCTTGGCGGCGCAGCTGCTTGGCCAGCACGAGCACCTTGTCCCGAGCCTCTTCGGTCATCGGTGCGAGGTAGCAGTCAGGCGGTCGACGGGCCGCATCGTCTTCGACGAGGGTGAGGATTCGCTCGATCCCCATGGCAAAACCGATGGCAGGCACCGGCTTCTTGCCCCCCAGGCTGGTCACCATGCCGTCGTAGCGGCCGCCGCCCAAGAGGGCATCTTGCGCACCGAGCGTGCCGCTGGTCGACTTCAGCTCGAAGAGCGTCCGGGTGTAGTAATCCAGCCCCCGCACTAGCTTGGGATCAACCACATAGGGCACCTCGAGGGCATCGAGATAACGCCGTAGGCGGTCGAAGTGATCGGCGT
>JAUVCD010000830.1 GCA_030590865.1 Myxococcales bacterium
AGGAGCGGACCAGTCCTCCTGCGAGATCGAGCACCACCCCGGGGCCCAAGGTGCAGAAGGCGCTTACGATGCGGGCGAGCTCCGCGCTCCGCGGCACCGCCTGGGGGTTGAGCTGCCGCGTCTTCCGCGCCACATCCGCCATGCCCAGCGACAGCGTGAGAAAGGCCCGACCGCGCGGAAAGTCGCTGGCGAGCTGGCTCAGATCGAGGCGCCGCTCGTCGATGGGCTCGGGCACCGCGTAGGCCTGGATGGACTGCCCCCCACTATCGATACGCAGATCCCCCGATGGTTCGAGCACGAAGCGAACATCATCGAGCCCCAGGGAGCGAGCCAGACCGGTCAGCTCACCGTCCGTGCCGGGCAAGGGACTATCGAGCAGCACCGTGACCCATCCGAGGAGCGTGGCCGTTGCACGGTGCTCCTTGGTGGAGGGTTGCTTGACACCATAGGCCCGGGCGGTGCGGGCGTTGTGATCCGCCTGGGTGTCGATCAGCTCCAATCGTTTGGCTTTGATCCCGTGGCGCGGGTGAGGCCGGCCTTCGACCAGCCGCAGCCGCGCGCCAATGACAGGAAGAAAGCCCTTGCAGGCCGTCGCGCCGAAGCGAACCTTCGTGCCGTCATCGAGGACCATGGTCCCGATGCTGTCGGCTGGATCGAACTCCTCGATGGAACCGCTCGCACCGTCATGTTCACAGGGCATGACGTGACCTTAGTCGTTCTCTTCGCCGACTCCATCAGGCGATGCGCAGTGTCCGCCATCCCCCGGCAGCTGCGACCTCCGCCCCAGGGGTGACCTTCGGAGGCGCCCGTGGCACCATCCGCTCATGACTAAATGGAGCAGGCTCGGCTTTGGACTGATGGTCGTCGGCGCGCTGGGCGCGTCGGCTTGCGGTTACTCGGAGGACGAGTGGCAGGCACAGCTCGACAAGTACGGCAAGCTGCAGCAAGAGCACCAGGACCTTGGAGCAAGCAAAGCAGCGCAGCAGCAACAGCTCGAGGCAAAGATCGCCGAGGTCACCTTGGCGCTCGACAACGAGCGCAAGAAGGCCGCCCAGCTGGAAGAAGATCTGACGAAGGCCGGTGTCAACCTCGACAAGCTCAGCGGGCGGCTGAAGTCGAAAGAGGTCGACATGACCAAGCTCGCCAGCGTGCTCGAAGAGCGCGAGCGAGCCCTCGCCGAGTACAAGAAGCGCGCGGCCCAGCTCGAGCGCATCAAGGCGCGCTTTGCGCTGCTGCGCAAGAAGCTCACCGAGCTGACCAGCATTGGCCTGAAGGTGACGATTCGCAACAACCGGATGGTGATCTCGCTACCTGGCGACGTGCTCTTTGCCTCGGGCAGGGAGAAGCTCAAGGACGAGGGCACCGCCATCCTCGACCGCGTCGCTCGCATCATCAACGGCGACGAGTCGCTGCGCAAGCGCGTCTACCAGGTGGCCGGCCACACCGATAACGTGGCCTTCAAGGGCGGCGTCTTCCAGGACAACTGGGGCCTGTCCCTCATGCGTGCCCGCCGGGTATTGGTCTACCTCGTCGATCCGGACACAGGCGGGCTTCCCCGTGCCAAGTGGAGCGCCGCCGGCTTCGCCGAGACCGATCCCCTGCAAACCAATGACACCCCCGGAGGGCGACAGGCCAACCGCCGTTGCGAGCTGATCCTCGTGCCCAGCGCCGAGGAAATGCTCGACCTCAAGGACATCGCCAAGTAGCCCGGCGCCAATGGCTCAAGATCCCCAGCCCACGCTCGTCCGCCACGCCCACCGCAATGGCGTGGCCACGCTCACCATGAACATGCCGTCCCGCCTGAACGGCTGGACCCAGGAAATGATGGTCGCGCTGAGAGAGGCATTTCAGCGCGTCGCAGCTGACCAGGACACTCACGCCGTCATCCTCACCGGAACCGATCCCTACTACTCGGCCGGCGTTAATCTCGGCGGCACCATCAAGCTCAGTCACCCGCGGGAGCTGCACGGTTTGATCGTCGAGCACAACCAGGCGCTCTTTGACAGCTTTCTCGACTTTCCCAAACCCCTCCTCGCCGCAGTCAACGGACCTGCGATCGGGGCAAGCGTCACCTCTGCAACCCTCTGCGACGGCATCATCGCGTCGGAGAAGGCCACCTTCTCCACCCCCTTTGCCGCGCTCAGCATTCCCGCTGAAGGGTGCTCCAGTGTGCTGTTTGCGCGACTGTTGGGCGAAGACACGGCTGATCGCATTCTCGGTCCAGAAGGCTGGCGCCCCACGGGATCGGAAGCCCACGAGATCGGGCTGGCCCAATGGGTGGTGCCCCACGACCGCCTGCTCGAGGAAGCTCAGCGCATCGCTGAAGGGTGGATTGCCGAGGAGGCGAAGCGGAGTTACCGCGGCGGCTTCACGCAGGACGAGCTCAAGACCGTGAATGCCGCAGAGTCGGTGCGAGTGGCGGATGCGTTCTTGGACGCGCCCTTCCTGAGAGCTCAGTACAAATTCCTGTGGCGAAAGAAAAAACGCGTCCCAGCGGCGCTCTTCTTCGCGTTGTGCACGCTGCGACCGCTCTGGTCGCGGCTGCTGTAGCCACCACTGGCGTTGCGACGCCGTCGGGGCGGAGCGCTACGAGCCGTCCTTCAGGACGCAGTCTTGCTCCAGGCAGACGTAGCTGTTGCCGTAGGCGTCGTCCGGACAGAGCTTGGGCGGATCGGCGAGGTCACTGCAGCTCTTGGTGCAGTAGCCGAGCACGAGATTCTTGTCGTCGTCCCGGTCCAGACACTCCTCGCCGCCGCAGGTGCCACTATTCTCGGGATCGCATGGCGTGCCGAGATCGTCGTTGCAGGTGTCGTAGCCACAGTCGGCAAGGGGGCCGCAAGGCTCGACGTCCTCGTCCGTGCATGCGTCACGGCACACACCGTCGTAGGAGCTATCGCAGATCTCGCCGTTCTTGACGTCGCAGTCGTTGTCCTCCTCGCAAGACTGGCGCTCCTCGAAGAGCTCGTGCTCGCCCAAGATGAGATCGCAGGAGGCGACGACCAGTAGGATCAGCAGACCGACGAGCAGCTTCAGGGCTTCCATCAGAACCTCCCGGTAACGCCAATTCGACCGGGACCGAGCAGCGGAGCGATCGTGGCGGCAGCCTCACCTTCGCCGTCGCCGCTCGCCGAGGGGGCGGTCATGAGCAGGATCCCACCGGCCGCGCCGAGCGTTCCGCCACCGATGAAGCCTACCGTCGAGAGCGCGGCGAGCCAGTCGTAGCCCCGCACCACGCCAGCGTGCTCCGGGTGGCAGGGGTCATCGCCGCAAGCCTCGTCGAGATCGGCGTCCAGTGCGATGGCGCCCGCGCCGGCGCCGATGCCCGTGACCAATAGGACCGAGCCGATCACGAGTGAAACCGTGCCCAGCCGCCGTTGCCGGTCCCCCGTGCTGCCTGGCGGAACATCCTTGGCCCCTTCGCCTGCGTAGGGACTCGGCTCCCAGCCAGGTGGTGGAGCGTCTGGATCGCTGCCAGCCCAGGTCCCCGTGGCGCGGCCCAAGGGCACCACCTCCACGCGCAGCAAAGCAC
>JAUVCD010000679.1 GCA_030590865.1 Myxococcales bacterium
CACTCATAGCTTGCTCGCTGCGGCTTCCCCGACCTGCGCAAAGGCTCGTCCGACGCCCCCTGGACCGAGTTTGACGCCACCGAACACGCGAGAGACGACCAGGACCCCTTCAAGGTCATGGCGCCGCAGCACCTCGAGCAACTTCAACCCCGGTCGCCCAACCTCACCGTCATCGCGAGCTTGCTCGAACACGCTGCCCCGTTCATCAGGCCAGCGACAGGCCCAACAGTGATGGCAGGCTTTTCTCTTCTTTCGCCGTCGCTCCGCCAATAGCGCCTTGGCCTGGGCATCGGTAGTTGCCGGCGACAGCAGCGCGTAGAAGCGCGAACGTTGTACGGTCAGCTCAGCTTCGATGGGCCGAGGGATCTTCATGGGGGTAGTCCAAACATGAGTGGGCTCGATGGAGACCGCCACGGGGCGTCGCGGCTACTGCCCGTCCGCCTCCAAAATGGCCGCCGCCAGCTCGTCGAATCTGGGCGCACGCAGTGTGGGGCTGAGCCCGGTCGGCGGGGCTCCCACCAGTTGACACAGCTCACACCGTTCGCGTTGCATCAAGAGGGCGCAGCGGATGCCGGCGGCGTGGGCCGCCTGCAGGTCTGCGGTGGTGTCGCCGATCATCCAGCTGGTGGCTCGATCGAGGCCCAACTCGTCTGTGATGCTCAGCAGCATGCCGGGCTTTGGTTTGCGGCACTCGCAAGTTTGGATCAGCGATCGATCGCCCCCCGGCCCACCTTCAGGGTGGTGCAGACAGGCTCGCATGGCTGCCACCTCGATGCCTGCGGCGCCCAGCTTGCTCACCAGGGCTTCGTTGGTCCGCTCGATGGCTTGGCGGGGCAGCAGGCCCTTGGCCGCGTCGGGTTGATTGGTGGCGATGGCGATGGCGTAGCCAGCGTCGCGGAGCGCATGCAGACCCGCGACGACGCCTGGCAGCAGGCGCAGGTGTTTGGGGTGAAAGGCGGGGGTGACCGCGCCGAGCTCCACGTCTCGATGAAACGCGATCAGCGTTCCGTCACGATCGACGATGATGCCGCGGGTCATGGCCGGTCCGGCTCAGCTGGTGCGCACCAGCTCCAAGAGCCGCTGGCAAATCAAGTGGTGGTAGACCTCGTGGAATCCCTCGACGTGAGGCGTCGAGGTGTGTCCGCTCCGCGTTGCCGGCACGATGGCGCAGGCGTCGGCACTCTGGGCCAGAGCGCCGCCGTCGTAGCCCACCAGGCCGATGACTTTGGCGCCTACCTCGCGGGCATGATCAGTCGCTGCGACCAGGTTCTGAGACCACGGCCCTGCCTTGTCTTCACCGCTGCCGCCGTGAACGCTCAGGCCGATCAACACGTCACCACGGGTCAAGCGACCCCGGAGCTGCTCGACGAAGATGCGGCCAAAGCCCACGTCGTTGGTCAGCGCACTGATGAGCGAGGCGTTGTCGCAGAGGGAGACCACCTTGAAACGTCGTTTGCCCTCCACCCAGGTGAACTTGGCGATGTCGCAGGCCAGGTGGCTGGCATTGGCCGCCGATCCGCCGTTGCCACAGGTGTAGATGGTCTTGTCGTCCTGATAGGCCTGAAAGATGATCTCGATGATCTTGGCCAGGTCCCCCCGGTTGGTCGCTTGGGCGATTTGGGCGGTTTCGGTCAAGTACAAGTCGACAAAGTTCAGCGTGTCGTCAGCCATGGCGAGGGTCATAGCAGATTCCGCCTCGCGGGTTCACGGAGCGGTCTGCGCTGCTCTACGAGCGGTGCAGATTGGCGACGATGCGGGCGCCGTCCAGATCGAAGCGGAACCGCAGGCGCTTCAGCCCCCGCTTGGCCATCGTCTCGATGACTCGTCGCTTGTCCGGCGGACGAACGTAGAACATGAAGAAGCCGCCGCCGCCGGCACCCATGATCTTTCCGCCGATGGCCCCAGCCTTTCGCGCCGCCTCGTAGTGCTCGTCTAGCGAGCCGTCGGTCATGCTGCTGGCGAGCTTGCGCTTGCGGCCCCAGTGTTCGTGCAACAGCTCGCCGTAGCGGTCGACATCGCCTTGGGTCAGCAGCTCGTAGACCTCGTGGCCGATGGCTTTGATTCGGTGCATGTCATCAGCTGCCGAGCCCTTCGGCTTGCTCAGCTGCGCGCCTTCCTCGCTGAGCACGTCCCGGGCGTGGCGCTCGACGCCCGAGTAGACGATCACCAGGTTCGACTCCAGCTCGTCGAGGACCTCGTCCCGCACTGGGACCGGCTCGACCTGGACGCTGCCGTCAGGCGCAAAGGTCAGCGCCGTGACGTTGCCGAAGGCGGAAATATATTGGTCCTGCTTGCCGATCGGCTCACCGAGGCGATCGATCTCGATCTCACAGGCCTCGGCCGCGAGCTGGCGGGATGAGACGAACTCGCGCTGGTAAGCGTGCAAGGCGTTGAGCAGCGCCACGGTGAAGGTGCTCGACGAGCCCAGTCCGCTGTTGGCAGGTAGCTCGGCCACACTGGTCAGCTCGATGCTCTGGCGCAGGTTCATGAGCTTGAGCGCCTCGCGGAAGATGGGGTGCTCGATGGCATCGACCTCAGCGACGATCTCGGTCTTCGAATAGGCTAGCCGGATGTCGTCGTAGAACCGTCGATTGGCGGTGACGTAGACATACTTGTCGATGGCGGCCGAGACGACGTAGCCGCCATGGACGTGGGCATAGGCCGGCAGGTCTGAGCCGCCGCCGCCGAGGGAAAACCGAAGAGGTGCGCGGGAGATGATCATGATGCCGCCTCAGGAGTCTCAATGCCCGCTACCGGGCTGGTCAGAAATGCGTCGAGCTCGGCGAGGCCTTGCTCGGAGCCGATCTCGTAGAACCGCTGGCTCGCCAGCCAGGCTCGCAGCTGGCCTTGCTTGGCGAGTTGCGCTTGGAGCGTCGACAGCTCGCTGGGGCCAGCACCGAGCTGCTGGACTGCCGTTCGTCTCAGCGCTGTGGCGCCGTAGTCGATGCAGTCCAGCTCAGGCCGCCGCGCAGCGCTGGCGTCTTTGGCATAGGTGACCACTCGATCGCCATCGATCCGCGTATTCGATCGGTCGAAGCGTCCCTGGTTTCGGTAGACCGACATGGTGCCGAGCGCCTCGGGGTGGGCGCGCAAGTCCTCGAGTGGTTCGCTGTAGTCGAAGGGAAGGTACGAGTCGCCGTAGGTCACGACGAAGGTGGGCTGCAGCTGATGCAAGGCGCCAACCAAGGCGCCGCCGGTACCCAGGGGCTCAGGGCCGTCCTCGACGTAGTCGATGTTCAGCCCCCAGGTGCTGCCGTCACCCAGCGTATCCTCGATGGCGTCGCCCAGGTGCCCGATGCACAGCACCGCCGAGTTGAACCCCGAGGCTGCGATCCTCTCGAGCTGCCAATATGCGAAGGGCCTGCCGGCTACGGGTTGAAGGTATTTGGGCAAAGCGGTGGCCCGTTGGCCGAGCCGCGTGGCCAGTCCACCGGCCAGTACGACGACTTGCCGGAGATCGGTTGTCATCGCTCCTGATCTCCGAACACCTCGGCCGCAAGCTCGGTGATGGCCAGCCCCACGGCCTCGTCGCTGGTGCGGCTCACCGACCATCCCAGGGCGCTCATCCGGTCGGGCACCATCCGCGAGCGCGGCACGTCGCCAGGCCAACCCCGATCGCCGCCGGTGTAGCGGATGGTCGCGTCAGGGTAGGGAGAGGCCGCCACACAGAGCTCGGCGATCCGTGTCACCGTGGACCCGTCAGGGGGCGCTAGATTCAGGATACTGAGCGGGCCGGTGCTGTGATCCAGTCCGAAGAGCATGCCCGCGACGCAGTCTTTAACGTGTAAATAGGGCTTAGCTTGGCGGCCGTCACCGAGCACCTCGAGCTCGGTGGGCGACTTGCTGAGCTTGCGCAAGAAATCGAGCGCCGCGCCGTGGGTGCCCCGGGCACCGACTACATTGCCAAATCGGTAGATCCAGGCTTGCAGACCAAAGCAGTCTCCGAAGGCGCTGATCAAGGCTTCGCCGGCGAGCTTGCTGGCTCCGTACAGCGAAATGGGCAGGCCGAGATCCTCCTCGGTTCGCGGTTCAGGGGTATCGCCGTAAACGGTGCCTGACGAGGAGAAGACCAGCTGTTGGGTCTCCGTTCGGCGCATCGCTTCGAGCACGTTGTAGGTGGCGATGGTGCCCTGCTCCAGGTCGAGCCGAGTGCGCTCCAGGCCCCATCGAGCCTCTGGGTTGGCCGCTAGGTGGAACACCACGTCGTGATCACGCAGGGCGCTGCAGAGGGCCTCGAGATCCAGGGCGTCACCCTCCACCAGCGCCGCCCGTCCAGCGTCGAGATGGTCGGCGATGAAGGCCCGCTTGCCGACCGAGAGATTGTCGAAGACCGTGACGGGGCCGCGATCGACGAGCCGGTCGAGCAGGTGGCTACCGATGAAACCGGCGCCTCCAACCACGAAGCTTCGCAGGACGGTCACTAGAGTTCCTCGTCTGGGTCCGGGGCCCGGAAATCGGTCGGCGCGCCTTCTGCATGCTCGATCAGCGCGGCGAACTGAAGCTCGCTGCGGGTCACCATCCTCCAGGGCAGATCGTGAATCTGCAGGGGCCAGCGCATCACGGTCAGCCGGCCCCCGGCGCGCCGTACCAGTGCGAACCACTCGTCGAGGGCGAAGTAACGGCCGCGAACAGGTACGCCCGCGGCGGCGTTGCCGACATGGTCCATTAGCGTGAGAAGCCGCGCTGAGAGGGGGCCGAAGGCAAGGTGGTCTTTGAGTGCCACGCCGACGGTCGCCACCCGTAAGCACTCGCGCATCAAGGCCAGGGGATCGGTCGCGTGGTGCAGCACGTCGGCTAGCAGCACTACGTCGAAGCTGTCGTCATCGAAGGGCAACAGTCCGCCATCATAGGCATAGGCGTCGATGGCGACCTGATCGCGGAGCGCTACGTCCAACCCCACGACACGCTCGGCGCCAACCGCTCGACCCACCGTTGCAGCGATAGTGCCATCACCGC
>JAUVCD010000557.1 GCA_030590865.1 Myxococcales bacterium
CGCTCCGTTCTGCGTCGATTGGCAACCGATACCGCAGAGAGCGGCAAGACAGAGCGACCATCGAATGGGGACAAGCATCCCTAGGAGCCTACCTCAGTCGCCACGAGGAAGCTGCCACCGAGCAGCTTTGGCGCGGCGGCCCGACGAGGTCGGATGCGCGACCAGAGGCAGGTCGTTCTGGCGCCCCTCCCGCAGGGCTCGGGCGAGCTTGTCCGGTGGCACGACACCTGCCTCCGCCTGGCCTTTCACAGCGTCTCGTGCGATGGTGCGTGAACACCGTTCATGCGTTCTGAGTCCGACATTCCGCGACTTTCCGATGCCGCCACAGGGATACGGGAGAGCGTCTTTGCAGCCCTGCACGCCCGCATTGCAGCCCATCAGGCGGCCGGGGGTGAGATCATTCCGCTGCACATCGGTGATACCTGCCTCGAGCCGCCGGCCGGGACCCTCGAGGTGCCGCGGATTTCCACGGATCTGAGCATCTATGGGGCGGTGCCCGGCATGCACGAGCTGCGTGAGGCGCTCGCTGCCGAATTTCGACGCCGAGGCTTTGCTGCCATCGAAGGGGCCGCCAACATCCACCTGGGCTGTGGGGTCACCCACGCACTGTTCTGCGCCGTGCGCGCGGTACTCGACCCGGGAGACGACGTGCTGGTCGCCTCGCCCTACTGGCCCCTCATCCCCGGCTTGGTGCAGAGCGCTGGGGTCCGGCCCATCGAAGTGCCGCTGAGCTTCAGGCTCTATCAAGAGCCGGACCTGAATGTCGCCGCCGAGCTCGAAGCGGCGATCACCCCCGCCACCCGGGCGGTGTACTTCATCACTCCCGGCAACCCGGATGGGCAGGTCTTCAGCCGCCAGCAAATCGAGGCCATCGCCCAGGTAGCGCGAAAGCACGACCTCTGGGTGCTAGCCGATGAGGTCTACGCTGACTTCGTCTACGAAGGCGAGCACACCTCCATCGCCACCCTGCCTGGGATGGCCGAACGGACGCTCACCACCTACTCGCTGTCCAAGAGCCGCGCGATGGCCGGCGCCCGGATCGGCTGTGTGGCTGGCTCGGAGCGGGCGATCACGGCCGCGGTGCGCATTTCGGCTCATACGATCTACAACGTGCCGGTCCCGATGCAGCGTGCCGCCCTGACGGCCTTGGCGAACGGCGAACAGTGGCCCACCCAAGCCCGGGCCCGTTATCTCGAAGCCCGCGACGCCACTGCGGAAGCTCTGGCCAACATCGGCATCAACGCCCACCGTCCGCGTGGCGGAACCTTCTTCTTCCTCGACCTGACCCAACAACTCGCCGGTCGGCCGCTCCAGGCGATGATCGAACGGGCCATCGACGAGGGAGTCTACGTCGCTCCGGGACGAGCTTTCGGCGCCCCTTACGAGGGGTTCGCACGGTTGTGTTTCACCGGCGTCCCCTTGGACCAAATCCTGAAAGGCGTTCGTCGGCTCGGCCGGGCGATGGAGGCGTTCGAATGATCCCTTGGCTCGCCGCTGGGCTGGCTCGCAAACCCGTTGCTTGGGCCGTAGTCCTATTGGCCTTGGCCATCACTGGACTGGCTGCGCTCAAAGCCCGCGATGTCGGCCGGGACGACGACATCATGGCCTTCATGCCGAAAGGCAATCAGGAGGTGGCCCAGTTCTACGACATCAACCGGGCCTTCGGCGGCCTCGACGTCGCCATCGTCGGCATCGAGGTGGATGACCCCTTCGACGGCGCCTTCTTGAGGAAGCTGAGAGCTCTGACCCAAGAGCTCAACGACGAACCGACCATCGGCTACGCCCTCAGCCTAGCCAACGTCGACAACTTCGCTCCAGATCGTGAAAAGGGCGGCATCCAGGTCGACTACCTGATCAATCCCATCCCCGAGACCGCCGCCGAGAAGGCCGCCCTGCGCAGCCGCGTGATGAGCAAAGGCCACGTGGTAGGCAACCTCATCTCCCAAGACGGCAAGGCGGTGAACCTCTACGCCTTTGCAGGGCACGATACCGGTCCGCGGGAGACGGCGGATCTGGTCCGCGCCAAGGTCGAGGCAACCTTCCCAGCGGCCACCAAGTACTGGGGCGGCGCGCCTTTCATCTCTACCTACATCTACGACATCACCCAGGCCGACATGCGGCGCCTCGTCCCTTGGGCCGTGGTGGTCATCGTCATCATCATCGTCGCCTCGTTCCGCGACCTGTTCGGTGCGGCGCTCGCGTTGCTCTCCACAGGCATGGGCATCGTCATCGCCCATGGTGCGATGGGAGCCCTCGGGGTGGACGCCAACCTGGTGCTCAGCTCGATGCCGGTGATCCTCTTTGCAGTGGGGAGCGCCTACGGCATCCATATCTTGGTGCGCTACTACGGGCTCGCCGCCCAGCACGACTGCCCCACCGCGCTGAGACGAACGCTGGAGCAACTCGGGCCGACGGTCTTGGCTGCCGGGCTGACCACCGTAGCGGGCCTGTTGTCCTTCATGATCATGGACATCCGGCCGATGCGGGAGTTCGGCCTGTTCACCGGACTGGGGATCCTCGCGACCTTGATCCTGTCGCTCACCTTCATTCCGGCGGTCATCCGAATTGCCGAGCTGAAGGGCAAAGCCCGCGGCGAGAGCCTGCTGCGCCGCTTGCTCGTCCGGGTCACGGTCTTTTCCCACCAGCACCGCAAAGGGCTCATCGGCGCCCTGGTGGCCCTGACCCTGGCCGGCGCGGCGCTGACCGGCCGAGTGGAGGCGCGGATGGAGAACGCCGCCTTCTTCGCCGCCGGCAGCCCACCGGACCGTGCCGAGCGCTTTCTGCGCGACAAGTTCGGCGGCTCCCAGTTCATCCAGTTGCTCGTCGAGGGTGATCTGAACGATCCCGGGGTGCTTCGGGAGCTGCAACGAATCGGCGATATGATCGCGACTCAGCCCCACGTCAGCTCGGTCACCCACATCGGCCAGGTGCTGTCGCTGGTCTACGAGGCGATGGTCGACGAGCGCCGCTTGCCACCCACTACGGCCCAGGTGCGGGCCCTGTATCGCATGCTGGCCGGGCGGCCAGCGCTGCGGCAGCTGGTCAGCACCGACCGAAGGCGCGCCCTGATCCACATCAAGGTCGACACCGATGCCTTCGAGGCCACCGGCGAGCTCTTGGCCAAGGTCGAGGCCATCGCAGACCATGACGCGATTACGAGTTACCGCATCTTGGGACGCTCCCCGGTCAAACCGGCTGCGGAGGAAGCCTACGTGCAGCTCACCGACAAAGAACAAGCAGCGCTTCAGGCGCGACTGCGGTCCAATGTCGCGCTGCGGATCGAGGCTTTGCTGCACGACTTCGAGGTCGAGATCGATAGCGGGGTGCGTACCGCGCTGCGAGGGCGGCTCGAAGCGGGAGGCGAAGCTACGGGACACGCCCCAGCGGTGCGCCAGCGGCTCGTCGCCTTCCTGCAGTCCGAGGAGTCGCTGCTCGAGCCGGAGCAGCATCACCTGGCCCCCCAGCTCGCGCCTGCCATCGTCGCGCTAGGCCCGAATTGCAGCGACGAAGCGCTGGACACGGCGCTGCGCCAGACTCTAGCCCGCACCGCCAGCCCGCCGCACGAGTCGGGGGACACCACTGAGGCAGCCGCCGATGGCGAGGTAACCGGCACGGCCCAGGCTGACGCTGGCAACGGATCGTCCACCAACGGCGGCGGTCACGATGACGACTCGGAGCTCGACGAGCTGGTCGAGGACCTCAGCCTCTCCATCAGCACACCGCTGGCAGAGATGTGGCGCCAGGAGGGCGCCCGCGGCCAAGCCAAGCAGTTGCTCGCCGACCTTGGGATCGTGCTGCCGCCAGGCGCCCGGGGAGACCGGCTGAGCGGGCGCGTGGCCGACGCACTGCTCGACGTGCGGAACCAGTCGGCGCTAGTGGCCGACCCGGCAGGCATGGACGGACAGATACGCTTCGTGGTCAGCGGCGTGCCGGTGCTTCATCGTGGCCTGTCCACCAGCGTCACTGCCAATCAGTACAAGAGCTTAGCCGCCGCCCTGGCCCTGGTGCTGATCATCATGGTCGCCTTGTTCCGCTCCCTGTGGAGCGGCATGCTGGCCGCCGCACCGACGGCTCTCACGCTGCTGGTCATCTACGGCATCATGGGCCTTGCGGGAGTGCACCTCGACATCGGCACCTCGATGCTCGCCGCCCTCATCATCGGCGCCGGAGTGGACTACGCCGTCCATTTGCTCGCCGCCTGGCGCTGTCGGGAGGGAGAGGACTCGTCCCAGGCTGCCGTCCGAGCCGCCGAGCTTGCTGGCCCGGCGATCTGGACCAACGCCCTGATGGTCTGTGCCGGCTTCTTCGTGCTGACTCTAGGTGAGGCCAAGCCGCTCAGGAACGTAGGCGGCCTGACCGCCACTGCCATGATTGCCGCCGCCCTCGCCACCTTCATCGCCCTCCCGGTGCTAGCAGGCAAGCGTCGCTACGCCAGTGCTGGCCGGTTCGCTCAGCGCTGCATGTTGTCCCGCATCTGAGCGGTCGAGCTGCAGCCCCCACCCCGAGCATGGGGTGAACAGCGCGGGGGTACACAGAGAAGGGGTGAACACTGTTCTATTTCAACGCTTCGTAGTAGCAAGGGGCATGGTTCGATCATCCTTTCGCGCAGCGTGCTCGACAGCGCTGGTGTTGGCGCTGGCAGCAACCACAACGGTGGCTCAAGCCCAACCGGAACCAGGCGACTACGAAGGCGCGGCCGACGCCGCCGACACCGAAACGATGCCACCTGGTGACGGCGAATCCGCGCCGAACGACCCTGAAAGTGCCCAGGATGCCACGCCGGCGACGATCGAAGACGAGGCAGCGGAGGACGTGGCGGCAGCGGAGAGCTCAGACTCGGACGATGCCGAATGGTCCGAGTCCGACTCGGAGGACGAGGAGGAGGACGAGACCGACGAGCTCGAGCTCGATTGGAGCGCCAAGATCCAGTCCGACCTGCGGTTCCGAGTGGACAAGCAGAGCGTCGGGGGCTGGTACGACTACCAGGAGCTACCGGTAGGCATCGACCGGAACGAGAACATCTTTGGGTTACGGTTGAAGGCCCAATATGGCGACGTCGCTGGCGTAGCAGACCTCGACTTGGTGCTCTATGGATACGCCCAGGACATCGAAGGAATCGGTGACCTGTCGCGACGCGAGAAAGTCGACCCCTACCGCTTCGAGGCTCACCGGCTCTACGTGGAGATCAGTGACCTCTTCGTCCCTGGGTTCAACCTGCGGGTGGGCCAACAGCTGATCCTGTGGGGCGCTGGCGACCAGTTCAACCCCACCAACAACCTAAACGCCGACGACTTGGAAGATGTGCTGCTCTTCGGGGAGCAACAGGGCAACGTGATGGTCCGAGCCGACTACTGGGTCGACGACGACTGGTCCATCACTGGCGTGCTGGTGCCGGTCTTCAAGCCCGCCCTCTTGCCGAGGTCAGGGGCCCTGGCCCTCGCGATGCCCGACCGGATCCCGATCATCAACGACTACGTCCGTCATCGTCTCCACACCGAGCTCGGTGCCGCTCGATTGCTCGCCGGCCACCCCACGGTGGTGCGAAACATCGACGTCGAGCTACCGGAAATGACGCTCGAGAACATGCAGCTGAGCTATCGCATCGCTGGCACCATCGGCGAGCAGGACGTAGGCATCAGTTACTACCGGGGACGCACCGACTTTCCAGTCCCCAAACGAAACGTCAACACCCAGGACTCCACGCCGGCCTGCAATCCCAACGATCCTGCCGACTGTATCGAAGGCACCATCGATACGGACGTGATGCTCCACTACCCAGAGATGCACGTCTACGGCTTCAACATGGCCGGCGAGCTGCCGACCGACGGAATCGCCGATTTCCTGAGCGCCATCGGCTATCGCCTGGAGGTGGCACTGATCGTGCCGCAGCGCGCCGAGATGGAAATCGTGATGGGCGATATCGACATCATGGGCTACCAAATCCCGGCAGGCGAATACGATTACAACGGGCCGGACGACGGGATCGGCCAGCGCCCAGCCGTCGTGGAGGACACGCCCTTCGCCAAATGGACGGTGGGGCTCGACTACACCTTCACCGAAAACCTCTACGCCAATGTCCAATGGGTCCACGGGATGCCCGACGAATACGGTGCCGGTGACTGGATTACCGAGGGTTATGCGGTCCGGACAGGCGGGATCGTCGACGACGAGGCGGCAATCATCACCTGTGCATTGGTCGATTTCGACGGCGCTGGCTGTGCCGTGGAGACCCTCAGGCCGAAGATCGCCGACTATCTGGTAACGGGGATCGACCTGCGACTAATGCGACAGAAACTGCTGCTGCGCCTATTCACCATCCTCGATCTGAGTGGCGTGTGGATGGCCCGCTACGACGCAACCGCTGGCGAGCGGGTCAAGGAATTCCACGGCCCCTTCAGCGACGAGGGCTTTGGCGCGATCCTCTACCCCGAGGTGAACTACAACTTCGGCAACGGGCTCGACCTGGGCGCCGGGGCGCTGTTCCAGCTCGGCAAAGAGCACGGCAAGTT